>JAGQWA010000219.1 GCA_020437725.1 Bacteroidota bacterium
CCAGACCAGATGCTTTTTCAAAAAAAAAATCCCTGCTCAAACTAATGAACAGGGATTTTAATTTCTTGTGGGCCCACTTGGGCTCGAACCAGGGACCACCTGATTATGAGTATTTTATGGGGTCATTAAAAATGATTTGTAACCTTTTGAAAAACAGTCGGATAAGGTCTATTTATCTTGATGCGTCTTGATTAGGTATGATTGATTTTGACCCATTTCTGTAACCTATATGTAACCTTTAGATTGCATGAAAACTCATGAGATGATTAAAGTCAAACCCTATCTGTTTACATCAAAATTGTTCGCTAATGGTGAGCACCCATTGTATTTCAAACTCAGCGACGGTTCAAATCGAGTGTACATCTCTACCCCATTTTCTGCCGCGAAAAAAGACTGGAGCGTTCAGCACTATTTTAAAAAGTCAGTACCAGATTATGCTGGTAAGAATAGGTTTATACAAGACCAAGAATCAGAATTAAGAAAACTAATATCAAATAGCATTGCACTAGGTGAGAACTTAGAGCTAATAGACATTAAGAAAAGATACATTGGTATTAAGGCAAACTTGCAATTAATAGGGTATGCTGAAGAACACAAAGAATATCTGCGGTCCATAAAAAGAATAGGTCATGCGAGAGCATTTAACTTCATGATTGGTGCCGTTAGACTATTTAATATGGGAAAGGATATAAGCTTAGAAGACGTAACGGCGAATTGGTTAGAGAAACTACAGGCCAATATGATTAGTAGATGCGTTGCTTCTAATGGCCAACTGAATGTTTTTCGTCACATAAGGATTGTAATTAATAAGGCCATAAAGAAGGGGTTATTAGAGAAGCATAAGTATCCCTTTGTCGATTTTAAACTGCCAAAGAAGGAAGATACCACTCATAAATCCCTTTCCATTGAGCAGATATCAATTCTCGAAAACTATAATGGCGGTAGAAGGGAGTCAGTTCTTTACTTTCTATTCAGCTATTATGCTCAAGGTATGAACCATAGAGATATGGCATGGGTAACCTATGGAGATCTCAGTGGCAGTGTGATTAGATATCGGCGTCGAAAAACAGGGAGGCCAGTAAATGTAGCCTTGAATGAAAAGGCAATGGCCATAATAGACCATTTTAGAACTCATGAAAGAAGAAGTACCGACTTCATATTTCCAATTCTAAACTTGGAGTCGCACGGTACCGCACAGGATGCTTTTGACAGATGTGAGTCACACCGCCGTTATGTTAATAAGACCTTGAAGCGAGTTGCTAAACTGCTTGGACTTCCTGATTGGATTCATTTCTATTGCGCAAGGCACTCATATGCTCACAATTTATATTTATCGGGGTTTTCAAGCGAAATGCTTGGAGATGCCTTAGGGCATAAAGACGCTGCAATAACCAAAGTGTACTTAAGTTCGTTTCCAGTTGAGAAGCTGGCTGAGATGAATAGTAGGTTATGATTAGGTTATAGTAGGATTTGAATGATTTGTACATTTTACTCTAATTTTTATATTCTCAAAAACATACCAAACTCACAGAACCATTCACTTCTCTGACGTTCTGTTATTTCCCAATTTAAACTGCCGAATTCACGGTAACCAGCGGTCGCTCTTATACGTCCACTCTTAAGTACTTTGCATTCCACTCCAAGGGAGTATGACGAAAAAGAACTTAGGTTTAATGAAGAGATATTTCTTGAGTATTTGCAGTGGGTAGAAACGAGCTTTTTGAGCTGATAATTAATGTTTAAATCCAAAAAGGTGTATTGAGTTGTTGTATCCGTGCTGGCAAATCCAATTCCAGCGCTAGAATTTATAGATAGACTTCTCTTATACTGAAACAGATTATTTAGAATAAGTTGGGCATTATTGTATTCAAAATTGTCGGAAGTAATTTCATTTTTACCTGCGAGAAATGAACCACTCATTGTATTTATTATACTCTGAGATCTTACTGTATATTGTAGATAAGCACTCAAGATGGATGATTGATTTACAGAATACAAGTTGTTTGCAACACCATCAATAATTTGAGTAAAAGGCATGTAAGAAATAGTGACAATAGGCAAATTTTTGAATTGAGCCGTAACATTGAATCCATATCCAGAATTGGCAAATGATAATTCACCATCGGATAGATTCTTCATTGTTTTTGCAAACGCAGAAACTATTAATTGCTTTTTGAGGAGGTGGCTGGAAACTCCAAATTCTCGACGCCATATATTAGTTAGCTGAAATCGAATAATTGAGAAATGAGTCACATTATTACGCTCCCTAACTAGATAAGAATAATGCATGTAAGGAAATAGCAGAATATTTGAAAAATGCATATATAGTAGAAGGATGGCGCGAGATTCAATTTCTATACTTCAGACAACGAACTATTTAACAATGTGTTTGACAATGTATCATTGGCAAGGAGTTATAGTGATTTTGACAGAAATTATTGTAGAGCTACAAGCTAAGCACTTGAGTTGGTTTTGGGTTTTTATTTGATGTATGGCGAATAAATGAGCATTTTTAAATTAAACTCATTAACTACCTATTTGTTTTTTTACAAAAACTCTGTCATACTGTTCCAATTTATCAGTCGTATTCATTGATTCTAAAAAGCGTGTGAAACCGTTCATCCTTAGGTCCGTCTTGATCAATTCATGACTAGATCGCGGACATTTTGAATCAGGCTGTTCGTTGTAGCGGATAAGGAGTTGATGATAATTTGACGAGTGCATTTTGATGGAATTTATTGCTTAAAAACACTTTCAAGTCTCTAGCAACTCCGAAAAAAATAAACGCTTTCATTTTTGATAAAAATGTAGAATTCGGTTTATGTTAAATGCGACCAGCTTATAGATAATTTCAACTAGGGTTAGTTGATAATGCCAGCACCAACCGTAGCTCCTGAAGACAAGTCGATTAATATGAAGCTACCGGTTGATTTACAGGTTTTGTAGTTGTCAAAACTTACTGGGTTGCTAACCTGTATGATAACGCTGGCTATGTCATTTAGTTTTAGAGTTTGGTCCTCAGGGCAAATTGATTCAAAAGATGTAATATCGATTAGATTAACAACTTTTCTTATAGAACATACTGTCTCGAACGCAGCTAATCGTAGAATATAATTTTGGTGATGCTTAAGATTGTCGTCACTTAACCAACATGTAACAGCGTTGATTTCACAACTGACTCTGGGTTGATGGTCTTTACCTGCAATAAGAACCCCTCTATTTAAAATGCTAGGTCCACTTAGTTTTAAACTACAAGACTCACCTTCATGAACAGAGTTAACTAATCCTTTGGATGTTCGAAGCTCAGTGATTTTGGCACTGTCTCCGCTTGGGTATAGCGTTACACGCTCATTGATGGCTAGGCTTCCAGCCAGAACTTTTCCAGCAATAAAATCATCGGACACTAATTGTATTGAGATGCGTTTTGCTCTGTTTCTTGTTGATTCAATGTCGAGTTCATTTAGCATTTCAATGAGCGTGTGACCTCTATACCAAGGCATTCTTCTTGAAATATTCACAACTCCTTCTCCAGTTAATGCGCTTATAGGAATAAATGACCTGCTACATGAAAGTTTTTGAGATATTTTAGCAAGATCCTTGACTATGGAAAAGTAGGTCAGAGAATCGTAATTTACTAAATCCATTTTATTAATGCAATACACTATGTGTTTCAATCCCAACAAAGAGCACAAATAGCTATGTCTCAATGCTTGCTCGGTTATTCCATTTCTTGCATCAATAATTACTAATGCAGCATCGGCATTGCTTGCCGCCGTCACCATATTTCGTGTGTATTGTATGTGTCCTGGCGTATCTCCAATTATAAATTTTCTATTAGGAGTAGAGAAATACCTATAGGCTACATCAATGGTTATTCCCTGTTCTCTTTCAGAGCGCAATCCATCTGTTAATAGCGCAAGGTTTAATTGTTGATCAAAAGAGTCGTTTGACGTATTATTAGTCAGCGTTTCTAGTTGGTCACTGAAAACTGATTTGGAGTCATAAAGCAATCTTCCTATTAAGGTGCTTTTGCCGTCATCCACACTTCCAGCGGTAATAAATTTAAGCAGACTTTTATTCGGAGTAATCATTTGTATAGGTGTTGATTAAAAATATCCTTGGCTCTTTCGATCTTCCATTGATGACGCAGATCTTTTATCATCAATACGTGTACCTCTTTCAGTTAACTTTGATTTAGTTATTTCATCAATTACTTCGGTCAAGTTGGACGCATTTGAGACAATTGCACCGGTGCATGTTACGTCGCCAATAGTTCTAAATCGTACTTGTTTTATTTCTAATCTCTCATCTGGATTTCGCGACATATAGGGGGTATTGCTATAATAAACTCCATTTCTGTAAAAAACTTCTCTTTTGTGACTGATATACAATGACGGTATTTGGATTTCTTCACGTTTGATATAATTCCATACATCAAGTTCCGTCCAGTTGCTTATTGGAAAAACTCTGAAGTGTTCACCTTCTTTTTTCTTTCCGTTGTATAAATTCCAAAGCTCGGGTCGTTGATTTCTAGGGTTCCATTGCCCAAATTCATCGCGATGTGAAAAAAACCTTTCTTTTGCTCTGGCCTTTTCTTCATCACGTCGTGCGCCTCCAATACAACAATCGAAACCGTGTTTTTCAATTGTTTCCAATAAAGTAACTGTTTGAAGCGCATTTCTGCTGGCATGATGCCCATGTTCTTCAATGGCCGTTCCATTGTCGATACTATCCTGAACATATCCAACTATGAGCATTGCTCCAGATTTCCTAACAAGTTCGTCTCGAAAGGCTAACGTTTCCTGAAAGTTGTGTCCAGTGTCAATATGAACCAATGGAAATGGCATGGGCAGTGGTTCAAAGGCTTTCTTTGCTAAGTGATAACAGAGCAATGAATCCTTACCACCACTGAACAGTAGGGCTGGATTTTCAAATTGTGCAAATGCCTCTCTTAGCACATAAATTGACTCTGACTCAAGTTCGTCCAGATAATTCATGAAATATTATTTTATACGCTCCAAATGTGGGAGCAACTGTTTATAAAGCGTTTCTACAGATTCTGTTTCAGTAAATTTTGACGAGTCTAGTTCTAAAAATGGATTAGAAGGAGGGGTATACTTGCTACCCATTCCTGTGAAATTTGGTATTTCCCCAGAGCGAGCAAAATTATAGAGCCCTTTTACATCCCTCTTCATACAAACATCTATGTCAGAGTTAACGTATATGCAAAAAAAATTATTAGATCCGATAATTGTCTTGGCCAAGCGACGCATGCTGATGTCAGGAGAAATAAGTGAGCAAATGACTATAATGCCAACATCAACAAACAATTTGCTAATCTCTGCTGCCCTCCTAACGTTCTCCAGTCGGTCCTTCTGATTGAAGCCTAAGTCCGAATTTAAATTGCATCGTAAATTGTCGCCATCAAGCCATACTGAGATATAGCCCTGATTAGTCAATTTTTTTTCAAGTCCTGAAGCAATAGTTGACTTGCCGGACCCACTTAAACCAGTGAGCCATACCACAATACCCTTTTGATTTAATAATTCTAGGCGCTTTTGATTTGTCTCAGTGTTTGGTAAATGAGGAAAGTACATATCAGTAATGAAAATGTAAACGAAAAAGAATCGAACTATCTAATGATTCTGGAAATTACTTTATATCGTCATTCTCTAGCACCAAGGTGAAAACGTGGTAGCGATCTGACGGAATTTTGCTGCGTTCTTCGGTTTCAATTTCCCAATTCGAGTTTTCTTGATAGTCTTTAAGATTGGGCTGTTTGAAAAAGAAGATAGGTGAATTGCGTGAATTGGTTGAATGGCTCCACCAGCGTCCATTTGTCCCCCAAAGGAATTATCAGTTCCA
>JAGQWA010000021.1 GCA_020437725.1 Bacteroidota bacterium
TGGAAGGCAATGTTGACGGTAATCTGTCTGGTTCAAATGGAATAGACCAAGCGTATCGGAAGAGTGTTGTGTAGCGAAATAGTGTAGATATAGGTGGACTCCGTAGAGCCGTATTAAATGGAAATAAAGTTTGGTCTAAAATTGTTGATGTGCTTAGATGGGACGAAGGCAAAAAACGCCTTGTTCTGCTCAACATAAAGCCGAGTTTTGGCATTGAGGCAGGAAGATTGGTACTTCAACCATTAGATTTTAAAGTAGGAAATGTTGACTGTAATCTCTCTGGTTCAAATGGTATAGACCAAACGCTTGATTACATAATGGCTACCGATATTCCGGCAGCGAATATTATTGGTCAAGCTGAAGATTGGCTAACCAAAATGGCGGGAAAGAAAATTGAATTACCAGCCAACGAAACCATAAGGGTTCAATTAAACATAACAGGTACTACAGACGACCCTATAATTACACCAAAGTTTTTAGGTACTGGCAGCGATGGGCTTTCATTAAAAGATTTGGCCAACCAAGAACTTGAAAAAGGAAAACAAAAACTCAAAGAAGAAGCCGAAAAGAAAAAAGAAGAAGTAGTTAAGAAAACCAAGGCCGAGTTACGTGCAGAAGCGCAGAAACTTAAAGACGAAGCCCAAGTGCTAAGAAAGAAAGCACAAGATTTAAAGGCCGAAGCAGCAAAGCTTTCAGCCGAAGGCGAAAAACTTAAAAAAGAAGCAGATGCCTTAAAAGCTGAAGGCGACAAGAAAAAGGCTGAAATAGAAAGCCAAATGAAAAACATGCCAAAGCCCGTTAAAGACAAGGCTATGCAGGCAGTTGATAAGCTTTTTAGCCAAGCAAACGCCAAGGTTGATGAATCGAAAAAATACTTTGATAAAGCCAAAATTCCTGAACAAGAAGCAGACAAGCTTCTGAAAAAAGCCGACGAGCTTGAAAACCAAGCCGACGATTTACTAAAAGACGAATGACACTAAAAAAAGCACTAGCCTCCATATCATTTCTACTAGTTTTGGCCACCACCATTTGGGCGCAAAACAATGAATTAAGGGGCTTTATCTACGAGAAAGCCACTGGCGATCCTGTTCCACTGGCCAACCTATATCTGATGGGAACCACAACTGGAACAGTTTCAACCCTAAAAGGCTACTATTCTATTCAAAATATTAAACCGGGTACTTACACTGTTAGGTGTTTATCAATTGGTTACGATACTGCTTTTGCCGAAATAAGTATTAGTAATGGCCAAGTGGTTACCCAAACTTTTTATCTAGCAAAGGCCCAAACGCAACTTGGTGGGGTAACTATTAATGAAAAGCGCACAGCCCGAAAAACCGACCCTGGCGTTAGTGTGGTTACGGTAACAAAAAAGCAAATAGAACGAATTCCGAGCATTGGTGGTAGCCCAGATTTTGCACAGTATATTCAAATTTTACCGGGCGTAGTTTTTACCGGCGACCAAGGCGGCCAGCTTTATATACGTGGCGGCTCGCCCATACAAAACAAAGTTATTCTTGATGGAATGACGGTTTATAACCCATTTCACTCAATTGGTTTATTTTCTGTTTTTGACACTGAAATTATTCGCTCTGCCGATGTTTATACAGGTGGTTTCCCTGCCG
Source organism: Bacteroidota bacterium (assembly GCA_020437725.1). GTDB lineage: Bacteria > Bacteroidota > Bacteroidia > CAILMK01 > JACPUW01 > JAGQWA01. The sequence goes on from JAGQWA010000021.1 coordinate 1,626, forward strand.
AATACGGCGGGAGAATCTCTGCTATAATGGACATTAAAACCCGCGAAGGCAATAAAGAAAAGTTTAGGGGAGTGGTAGAAGCAAGCCCATTTACTTCAAAACTCATGCTAGAAGGTCCGCTTAAACCTTATGAGAATGGCTTGGCGGTTAGTTATATTCTTACTGGTAGAACATCTTATCTAAAGCACACTGCACCAGTTCTTTATAGTTATGCAGATGATAATGGCCTGCCCTATGCCTTTAATGATTTGTATGGAAAATTGAGTTTAACCGGTAAAACAGGATCTAAAGTTGATTTTTTTGGTTTTACGTTTAATGACAACGTAGAATTTGCCAATGCCACAAACTATTCGTGGAAGGCAAATGGTGCCGGAACCAAGCTACAGCTTGTGCCTGAAGGCAGCCCCTTAATTATGAGCGCTACATTGGCTTTTTCTGATTATGAAATGAACCAAATTGAAATAGATTCTTTGCCGCGTAGGTCTAGAATTAACGGTTTTGAAGCAAACATCGATTTCAACTATTTTTCAAGAGGAAACGCTCTTAGGTATGGTGTTCAGTTTATAGGTTTTAATACCGATTTTCAATTTAGAAATGCAGCCAATAGAACCGTTGGCCAAGAGGAATTTACCACTGAACTTGCCGCTTATACTTCGTATAAATTCAAAAAAGGTCGCCTTATTTTAGAACCGGGTTTTAGGTATCATTATTTTGCTAGTTTGGCCGAAGGAAGCGCTGAACCGCGCATTTTAGGTAAAGTGATTATTAACGATTGGATGCGCTTTAAATACTCGGGTGGCTATTTTGCGCAAAACCTGCTTAGCGCTCGAAGTGATAGAGATGTGGTTAACCTTTTCTACGGCTTTTTGTCTGGCCCAGATGAAATACCTAGTGAGTTTAAAGGCGAAGAATTAAGAACCCGATTGCAAAAAGCGCGACACATAATTGGTGGGTTGGAGTTTGATTTAGGCCAATATAGTTTCATCAATTTCGAAACATATTACAAGTATTTTAACCAGCTTACCAACATTAATAGAAACAAGGTTTTTGACAATAATTCTCAGTATTTCGACAAAGACTTATACCTGCGCAGCGATTATATTGTTGAGCGGGGAAGAGCATATGGTTTCGACCTTAATTACGAATACGAAAACGACAGATGGTATGCATGGGCTACATATTCATTAAGCTGGGTAACCCGAACCGACGAATACCAAACCTACTATCCGCACTGGGATAGAAGGCATAATTCTAACGTATTAATTAGCTACGAAGCGGGCAAAAAACGCAATTGGGAGATGGCAGCTCGTTGGAATTTTGGTTCTGGTTTTCCATTTACACTTACCCAAGGTTTTTACGAACGCCTAGATTTTTCTGATGGTCTAGATACCGATTATCTTACCGAAAACGGTGATTTGGGAATTATTTACAGCGACTTAAATACCGGAAGGCTTTCTAGCTACCATAGATTAGATGTTAGTGCAAAATGGACCAAAGAACTCAAGAATAGCAGAAAAATGCAGTTTACAGCAAGCGCCAGCAATCTATACAATAGAAACAATGTTTTTTATTTTGACCGTATTAGCTATAAGCGGGTAAACCAACTGCCAATATTGCCAAGTGTGGCGTTTAGCTATAATTTTTAAGAAATGACTTATAGCGAGCTTTTTACCTATTGCATGTCAAAGCCATTTGTTGAAGAAACTTATCCCTTTGGCCCAGAAAACGTGGTTTTTAAGGTAGCGGGTAAAATGTTTGCCATTTGCGGAATTGACGACCCAGATTTTGTAAATCTTAAATGCGATCCAGAACGAGCTATTGAACTCAGATTAAATCACCCTGATGACATTACACCGGGCTACCATATGAGCAAAAAGCATTGGAATTCTGTAGTTCTTAATGGTATGTTACCAACCCTACAAATACTCGAATTGGTTGACCATAGCTATGACTTAGTTGTTGAAAGTTTACCCAAGAAAACCAGATTGGATTTAGGCTTGTAAGGCTTTTAAAGTTTCAAACAACTTCTCATTTACTGTTTCAATACCCACTTCATGTCTATTCCAATTGGTAACTGGCTTAGAAAAATGATGAACTAAAGCTTTTTCAGAATTTTCATTCAGCAGGCCTAGATGTTTAATAATAGTTTGTGCTATGGCATTTTGGGAGCCCATGCGTCCATCTTCAATTTTTATGTTGCAGCCATATTTTAGCTCAGTAAAGGCAAGAGAATAAACTCCATCGGCACCGGTTTTGCCAATCACACCATCAACATTTTCCATCAGTTCAGTGCAATACCTTCCTGAACCCGCTATCATAAAAGGATAGGCTGTTATAAGCTCCACAACTTTTTGGCAAGCCAGTTTTCTAGATTCAGAAAAAGCAATAGGAGCCACAAGGTTTTTATATGCCAAAGCTTGATGATAAACACTAGTGGCGAAAATTGGAGCCGAGCAACCGTCTTCGCCCAAATGTAGATTTTCAGCAGGTATCTCATGCATTTCTGCTGCTACTTTGAGAATTAGTTTTTGCAAAGGATGAGTGGGTTCTAGATAGGAGTTGGTATCCCAATTCATTAGAACGCACATGGCCAAGAAGCCAGCGTGTTTACCCGAGCAGTTGTTGTGTAATGGGCTAAATTTTTGCCCATTATTTTCCAATTGTTTTCTTGTAGGTTTATGCGAAGGTGGTTGTGGCCCGCATTGCAATGCGGCCTCAGTTAAACCTGCTTTTTTTAGAATTGATAGCACGGCTTCAACATGAGTTTCTTCTCCATTATGGGAGCCACACATAATGGCCAATTCTTCATTTAATAACCCTAACTGAGCTTGTCCATTGGCTTCTATTAATGGCAAAACCTGAAAAAGTTTAAGGGCAGAACGCGTGTATGAAAGTTGATTTACATCGCCAATTGAGAATATTACATCTCCCTTATTATTAACAAGGCATACCACACCTCGGTGAGTATTTTCAACAACCTTACCTCTAGTTTTAGTAACAAGAATGGGGTTCATGTTTAAAACAAGAGATTTTTAGGAATGGCATTCCATCTTATTCCTACACTATAAAATGAGCTGCTATAATCTAAACTACCTGTTTGCGTAACGAGTGAGCGATTGGTTACACTAAAGTCTAAGAACAAATTATGATAAAACATATAGCTCAAATTAACATCGAAACGATTTACTACAGCTCGGTTTCCTTGGCCAATAAAATTATTGGTTTCAGATTCTATCTCATTAAACGACTTTAAAATATTCGCCCCCCAATTGGTGGTATCATTATCTAAACCTTGAATTGAGTAGTTATAAATGACATCAATAAACAAATTGCGGGTAGGTACCCAACGAATTCTGTTTATTACCTCTTTAAAATTAGCACCTAAAGGGTGGGCAAGTGGTTGGTTATAATGCACATAATTGGTGCCACCATTTTGGTGTGTATACGTGTAGGGTCTAACTGAGTTGAACTCGAATTGATAGTCGAGATTCTTGATCCCAAAAGCATCAATATACTTTAAGCCAGCCTGCACGCCGTGTTTATTACCCCACCAGCCACTATTTGAGATGAATTCATAAAATCTAAACTCGTCAATAATAAACTGTCCGTAAAGAGAAACGCCTTTGGTTGGTAGGTAATTTACATTAATTGCCATAAGGGCATTATCTGCGCTACCAATGTAATGCTCAACTGCTCTGTAAAAAATAATGGGGTTTAAGTAATTAAGCTCAAATCCAGACCCATTGCTGTCAGCATCATGAAACATTTCAGCTTCGAACAAGCCAATTGATAGTTTTTTAGAAACATCTAGAGACAAATAATGGCTAGCCATATACTTTCTAGGATATGCGCCAGTTGACAAACGTTGACCAGGAGTTGCTATGGGTTGTACATTCACAAATTCTGCAAATAAGTTTTGATAATTGAATTTCCAAATTCTGGTGTTAATTCTTAAGTGCAAATAATCTCTGCTAAAATCAGATAACAGGAGAGAACGCATTCCATTGCCAATAAAATTTCGGCCGTGGCCAAAAGTAAAGTCAACATATTTTGATGCAGACCAGGTAATATGGCCTCTCGATGAGTAGTGATCTACTCCTGTTTCCTTAAATTTTTTCCAAAAACCTTCGCCCGGAATTACACTATTCTGCGAAATCCAATTTTGAACATATATGGGGTATCTGGCCTGATTATCAGTAAAATAGGTGTAAAAGCCAAGTTTTCTGCCAATATTTCCTCTTACTTCGGCACCACGTTCATTAAAAAACATGTTTTGCGAATCGGGCCAATTGGTTTCGCCCCCTAACCTGTAATGTATAACTGGGTTTACAAAAAGTTCTAGCCCGTCTTCTTTGGCTGAGTAAATGCTATTTTGGTTTTTATAAAACTTGCCAAAAAGGCCATTTTGTGTATTCCATTGGCCGCCAGCCCAATTAAAATTTTCATTTAGGGCATAGTTTCGGTAAAAATCGTCAGCTGGGCCATTGCTTTTTAGTGTGCTATCAAAAATGTGGTTTAAAAAGGGTCCTACATTTTTGCGATTAAATGGTGCCACATCGGTATGCAAATCGTTTTGAAGAATGCCGGTTTTAATTTCAAACCGCTTGGCCATGTATTCTAAAATGCTTCCGTTTGGTACCAATGCAGATTGTGCGCGGCTACCTAACGAAATAGCTAGCAGCATAATGGTTAAGAGTTGTTTCATGACTTCTTTAAGGAAAAACTCAAATATTCAACCAATAATTAAGTTTTATAAGAAGAGCTTGATTAATGGTCGAAAAATTTTCGCTACTGAAATTATGGTTATAGACAATGAACAAATCGCTCATAGGCGCAAAACGCCATTGTAGTCTGCTATTCAAGAATAAAGTGTTGGTTTGTCGATTAAGTTGGGCCAAGGCACTCCAAAACAGTTTTTTATTAAAAGAAACGTCTATACTTGGCCTTATGAGCATAAGGTTGTCGTTGCTATGTGGTGCTGGCATTAAAAGCTGGTTCATGTTTACGTCTATACCCATTCTAACATAAGGTTGAATACGGTAGGAGATATTACCACCAAAAGATGCCAAGTAGCCTTTATAAAAAGAACCATAACTTCCATAAAATGAAAGCGACATGTTTTTTCTGTTGGCTGCTGCAAAATTGAATGACCCTTGCCGCCATGAGTATTCACCAACTTCAAAAAGTACCGTATCGTTTCTATTCGGATTAAATGGTGAAGTAAGCCTTACATAACTGTTTGTGTAGTTAACATATAACTGGCTGGTATTTTGAAAAACGAATTGGTACGAACCCTCTAAAGTGGCATCGGTAGGGTCAAATTCTTCATCGGTATAAATACTGTAGTAAAGTTTGGGGCCATGATAATTAATGAGTTTTGATTTTGGGTAGAATCTCTTTTGCACCCAGGGTTCTAGCCGCCAATATCCGGTACCTTCTCTTGGCACAAAGCCAACATCGGCTTGGTACCATTTGCTCACAAATTCGTGGTTCCACTCGGCAGAAAACGTTCTGTTGGTATGCCTAAGCCAACTAGCATGTGCATATTGAAAATTCGAATTATCATTCGAAAAAGATTGATGATAGAATACCTTGCCGCGCCATCTATTGTCTTGCGACAGAATGTTGTAATCCATCCCTATAATTCGGTTGTAATCATTTTGCCAATTGGCGCCAACACCTTGTCTGTTCACCAAAATGCCCGAAATGTTTGAACTACCAATGGTTCTTTTTTGAAAGCAAGCCACGGAATAATTCTGCGGCAACTCATTTGAATTAGCTGCCTGAGTTTGCATATTTAATAAGCCAATGCGCCAGTCTTGATTCAGTTTGCCGCTAAGCCTTGCACCAGCATAAATGGGCACCAAGCCACCATCAGGGTCAATCCCAATTCTCCGTGAGAAGAAAGGCCGTATTTTAGAGAAACCAAAGTTTGAAAACAGGTCGTTATTTTCTATGAAGAAATTTCTCCTTTCTGGAAAAAACACGCTAAAACGCTCAAGGTTAATAACTTGCTGATCTACTTCAACTTGCGAAAAATCTGGATTTACAGTAACATCTAAATTAAGAGAAGGCCCGATAGACGATTTTAAGTCAAGGCCAGCATTATTTAATGTGTTAATATCTTGCCCATGGCCACTTACCCCAGCAGTAACATAAGGTATAATAGCCGCTCTAAGCGTAGGTTTTGGAGGCGGATTTTGCCAGACAAGTCTGCCACAATATCCCAGATTTAGCGCATCAAACTCTCTCGGAACCCTGTTCCAAGCTGAACGTTCATTAATGGCAATTTCAGTTCTTACGAAGTTTATTCCCCATTCGGTTTGGTTGGCAGTATATCTAATAGATTTAAACGGAATTTTCATTTCCAACGTCCAACAAGTGTCATAAACCTTGGCCGCGGCTATCCATTTATTGTCCCAAACATTATCAACCCTGCTCGAAAATGATATAAGCCCTTCTTGCATTACTCCGCTGGGTGTAACCGAGAAAATAGCTCCGTTATTACCATCAAGTGTTGGGTCTAAAATGAGCGAAAACGCATCGTTATTATCAACTGAAAAATCGCGCTTTAGGGTATTTAATGTTCGGTTGTTTTCTTTGGGGAAATAGCAAATGGCCGCTACATACAAGTGAGTATTTGAATGGCCGAGTGCTACTTTGGTATTTACATTGGAGGTTGAAGTATCAGAAGGGTAGTTTTGGGTAAAAGCTGTGGTCCATAAAACCAACTCCCATTCACTGGGGTTTAATTGGCCATCTATTACTATTTCAGCATCTAACAATGCAACTGCCAGTAAACTGCGAATTTCACCTGTAAAGGCATTGAGTTGGTTAATACCCAAAACAAAAAGAAAGAAAAAGACAAGTTTTTGCATTATGGTTTAGGCTCTCTAAAAACAAAGCCTTTATGGTTGGCAGTTTCTTTAAAATCTAGGGTAACGTTTTCAAAATGCTTTAGTTCGCGCCGGTCTATAAAAAAGGTAATGTCTTCTACCAGAAATTTTTGGTCGGTAAACCGCTTGGTGTCAAACCCTACAATTTTCTTTAGATGGGCACCTTCTTTTTTAACACCAATTCTTAGTCCGTGGTCATTGGGCACAGCAAGTAGAAGATGGTAAGCGTTTATTTTATCAATTGCCGCTTTGGTTAATTTTATAGGAAACGAACTCATTAAAACAATTTAGGGGAGACGAATGCTGTTAATTTTGCTTCAAATCTAGTAACAAGTATTTTCAACATAAATTTTAGCGAAGCACATGAGTCAAATTCTTGAAATTTTAAAGATTTTAATTCCGCCCAGCATTGTGGCCGTTGTAGTGTATGTAATGATTAAAAACTATTTCAACAACGAGCAAGCCAAACAAAAGCAAATAGCAAACGATGATTTAAAAAAGGAGTTAATCCCAATGAAATTGCAAGCCATGGAAAGAATGGTGCTTTTACTAGAGAGAATTACTCCGCACAATATGTTTAACAGAATGCCTGGCCAAAATTTAATGGCTGGTGAATATTCAGTACAAATTCTTGCAAGCATAGCCATGGAGTTTGATCATAATGTGGCACAGCAACTATATGTTTCTAACGATAGTTGGAAAGCAGTAATAACTGCTAAAGATTGGATGATAAATTTAATTTCAGAAGCTGAAAAAGGCTTAGGTGCAAACGCCTCTGCTCAAGAGCTAAAAACGCTCGTTTTAGAAGTTGCCATGAAGGCCGAAATAATGCCTACAACGCAGGCAATACATTTTATTAAATCAGAGCTGGCATAACAACCAAATATTAAAGAGATTACCAATTGAAATTAAGCCATTTGGCGAAGTGGTTGATGTAGAAGCTCTTAACATTGTGGATATTTTTAAGCTGCTGAATTACAGTCTATTGCGAGTTTTGGCGAGAAATCCTTTAAGAAAATGTGAATAAAAAATAGGCCTAAACTGGCTCCTTTTCACACCTGTAAAAAAAAATTAATCCGCAAGAGCATTTCATATTTTTCTTTGGTAAAAATCTCCCAAATTGCACCCATCTTAGCAGGTAAAGCAATAAGGTTTTTCAACAGTAAAAAAGTAAAATTTAATGTCTAACAATCACGAGTTGATATGGGAAAAGTGTCTCCAAATTATCAAGGATAATGTTAATCGTCAGAGCTTTAAAACATGGTTCGAGCCAATTAAACCCATTTCACTTAACAACGATGTGCTAACCATTCAGGTGCCTAGTTTGTTTTTCTATGAATGGCTCGAAGAGCACTACGTAACCCTGTTGAAAAAAACTATAAAAAAGGAATTAGGGCCACAAGCCAAACTAGAATACAACATTGTTGTTGAAAACAGTTCGAGCGCCAACAAGCCACATACTATTAATATGCCTGGTCAGCCTTCAAGAACAAAAGAGAACAATGGCGTTTCAATTCCAGTTGATATTAGTGGAAGCATAAAAAACCCATTCATTATTCCAGGAATTAAAAAGCTGAACATTGACCCTCAACTTAACCCAAATTACACGTTTGATACTTTAATAGAAGGAGAGTGCAATAGATTGGCTAGATCTGCGGGTATTGCTGTTGCAAAAAAGCCAGGTGGAACGGCATTTAATCCTTTAATGATTTATGGTGGCGTGGGTCTTGGTAAAACACACTTGTGCCAAGCCATAGGTAATTCAATTAAAACCAACTTTAAAAACAAAGTGGTTTTATATGTGCAGTCAGAAAAGTTTATTAACCAGTTTATAGAATCTATTAAAAGCAATTCGGTAAACGACTTTATAAACTTCTACCAGTTAATAGATGTGCTGTTAATAGACGATATTCAATTCTTTTCTGGCAAAGAGAGAACGCAAGATATTTTCTTCCATATTTTTAACCACCTGCACCAAAACGGTAAGCAGATTATTATGACCAGCGATAGGCCGCCAAAAGACCTTACTGGTATGGAAGAAAGGCTGCTTTCGAGATTTAAATGGGGTTTAAGCGCTGATTTGCAAGTGCCAGAGCTTGAAACCAGAATGGCCATTCTTCAAAACAAAACCTATATGGATGGTATAGACCTGCCTGAAGATGTTTTGGAGTATTTGGCGCACAATGTAAACACTAGCGTAAGAGAATTAGAAGGTGCCCTAATTTCATTATTGGCCCACTCATCTATTAATAAAGAGCCTATTTCTCTTAATGCCGCAAAGAGCATTCTTAAGAATTTTGTTACTACTTCGTCAAAAGAGCTTACAATTGATCATATTCAAGGCCTGGTGTGCGATTATTTTGATATGCCATCAGAGCTTTTGAAATCAAAAACCAGAAAGAGAGAAATTGTTCAGGCGCGTCAGATTTCAATGTTCTTGTCAAAACGATTCACCAAAACATCGTTAGCCAACATTGGTAAATTCTTTGGCGGTAGAGACCACTCAACTGTAATTCATGCTTGCCAAACGGTTTCTAACCTAATGGACACAGATAACGGCTTTAAAGAAAGTGTTGAAGAAATAACTAAGCGTATTAGCATTAACTACGCTTAGGTACTGCTTTACAGGAAAATAGTTTGATTGAAAAAAGCGCTGGCGAGAGCCGGCGCTTTTTTATTGAGCCGTAAAAGCATACTGCACCAAATTGGCACCCATTTTTAAGGCTTTTTGGCGAACATCTTCAGGGTCGTTATGTATTTCGGGGTCTTCCCAGCCATCGCCTAAATCGCATTCATAGCTATAAAAAAGGGCAATTCTGCCTTCAATTTCAATTCCATAACCTTTTGGTGGTTTGCCATCGTGCTCGTGTATTTTGGGTAAGCCATTTTCAAAGTCAAAAGCCTGATGATAAATTTCATGACTGTAAGGAATCTCAACCAACTCCCGGTTCGGAAATATCTTCTTCATTTCAATCCTAATAAAAGGATCCATGCCGTAGTTATCGTCAATATGCAAAAAGCCACCACCTTCTAGGTAGGTTCTAATATTCTCTGCTTCTAAATCAGAAAAAATTACATTACCATGCCCAGTCATATGAATGAAAGGATAGTTGATAATTTCAGGGCTTTCAGCCGGAACAATATCTTCTTCAGGATTTATATTGGTTTTTAACTCAGCATTGCAAAAGCTAATAAGGTTGGGCAATGAACTAGGGTTGGCATACCAATCACCACCGCCTTTGTATTTCAATCTACCAACTTTCACCATTTCTTCGTTGGCCGAAAAGCCCATTGAGATAAAAAGAAATGCTGCGAAAAGTATTGGTGCTAGTCTGTTCATGCTTAGGCAATAATAGAATGAAAGCAAATTAAACCATAAATGGCTGCTGTTTCGGCTCGTAAACGTTCTTTTCCGAGCGAACATTGTTCAAATTCACCCTTTTTAAACAATGAAAGCTCATCTGACGTAAAATCTCCTTCGGGCCCAATGGCCAAAATGGTTGGGCGGTTTTGAACAAATGACTTTAAATGTGGCGGATATTCATCAACATAACTGGCCACCAGTTTTAATGAAACAGATGCTGTTGCTTTTATGAAATCTTCAACCGAGTCGTGATAAATCAATTCAGTAAACCAGGCTTTTCTCGATTGTTTTAAGGCTGAAATAGCCGTTTTCTCAAATTTTTCGAGATTGAATTTATGAGAAACACTTCGGGCGGTTTTTACCAAATGAAGCTTTCTACAACCTACTTCAACAGCTTTTTCAATTAGCCAATTAAGTCGGTCTTTATTTTTTAAAGGTGGAATGGCCAACTCTATAGTAAAAGGGCATTCGGGTTCATGAATTGTAACTTCTACAACCCTAAATAAAACCTGTTTCTTGCTAAGTTCTTGAATAGTTGAAAGGGCTAAAATGCCTACGCCGTTGCTCACATATATCTCTTGCCCAACTTCTAATCTCAAAACATGTTGGGCATGGTGTGCTTCGGTTTCACTCAAGGGCAAAAATTCATTAAGTTTAAGTGCGCCGTTGAAGTAAAAACAAGGATAATCATGAAGGGCAAGCATAGGTGCGAAAGTAAAGTGTAAACAGTATTAAGATTTGGTTGAAAGCGATGCGCTTTTGGCAATATTTGCTCGTTATTTTTGGCAACCTAAATTAGCTTATGGGCATTACAAAGGGTATTTATACTTGGCTTTACAAAAAGCGATACGAACAAATTCAGCAGAATAAAGAAAACGCTGTTGAGGTGCAGTTCAATACTCTATTGTCTCTTATTCAAAAAGCTACTGAAACTCAGTTTGGCAAAGAGCACCAATTTGCTTCAATAACAAACTATAAACAGTTTAAAGAACAGGTTCCGGTTAGAGAATATGAGCAACTTAAGCAATATATAGAACTTGCCATGAAAGGCCAAGCAAACGTGTTATGGCCAGGTATGGTTAAGTGGTTTGCAAAATCGTCTGGCACCACGCAAGACCGCAGCAAGTTTATTCCCATTACACCAGAATGCATGGAAGATTGCCATTACCAAGGCGGTAAAGATGTAATTGGCTTGCTTTTATCTGCTTGCGAAGATTCCAAAATAATTGATGGTAGAACCTTGGCATTGGGCGGAAGCCGGCAAATTAATCAGCTAAACGAAGGTTCGTATTATGGTGACTTGTCTGCTGTTTTAACACAAAATCTACCCGTTTGGGCCGAGATTTTAAGAACACCAGACATACGCACTGCCCTTCATCCAGATTATGAAGAGAAGATTGAACTCATGGCCGAAAAAACCATGAACCGTAACGTAACCAATGTGGTAGGGGTACCTACATGGACGGTGGTTCTCTTCAACAAGATTTTGGAAAAAACAGGCAAAAAGAACATGCTTGAAGTTTGGCCAAACTTAGATGTTTTTGTGCATGGCGGCGTAAGTTTTGAACCTTATCGCGAAATGTTTAAGACCTATCTACCTGGCGATCAGGTGAAATATATTGAGACTTATAATGCATCAGAAGGCTTTTTTGCACTGCAAGACCATCCTGATGATGATGACATGCTTTTGATGGTTGACTACGGAATTTTCTATGAGTTTATTCCTATGGAAGAATTCGACAAGGAAAATCCTGCCACCATTGCGCTTGATGAAGTTGAAGTAGGGAAGAACTACGCGGTTGTTATTTCTTCAAACGCTGGTTTGTGGCGCTATAAAATTGGCGATACTATTAAGTTTACTTCAACAGCTCCGCATAGAATAAAAGTAACTGGCAGAACCAAGCATTTTATAAACGCCTTCGGTGAGGAAATTATCATTGAAAATGCCGAAACCGCACTTGCAGCTGCTTGCGATAAGCATAATTGTTCGGTAACAGAGTTTACAGCTGGTCCGGTTTATTTCTCAGAAAAGAATGATAAAGGCGCTCACGAATGGATGATTGAGTTTGAAAATGAGCCGAGTGATGTTTCTGCTTTTGCCATAACGCTTGACACGGAGTTGCGTAAACTCAATTCTGATTATGATGCCAAACGCGATAATGATATGGCATTAACCCAACTTCAATTAACAACGGTTCCAAAGGGTACTTTCTTTAATTGGATGAAGCAACGCGGCAAATTAGGCGGCCAAAACAAAGTGCCAAGACTCAAAAACGACCGCAAGATTCTTGAAGATTTGAAAGCGTTTTTAGCAAATTAGCTCTTGTTCCATTCTCAATTTCTCTTGCTCACTACTCTTGCTCTCAACTGTATTGGCTCTTGCTCTCAACTCATTTACTCATGCTAGGCATTGCTGTTAATAGCTTTTAGCCGTTGTAGCAAAGTAGGATGCGAATAATGCATAAACACGTAAGCGGGGTGTGGTTTCAAATCGCTTAAACTATCAGTTGAAAGTCTGATTAATGCTGTTTTTAAAGCTTCAGGCTTGGTGTGTTCAATGGCATAGGCATCTGCTTCGTATTCATTTTTGCGAGAAATGACATTGCCGATTAAACCTGTAATCATGCTAATTGGGCCATATAGAATGCCAAATGCAATAAGGTTAAGGTGAATATAAAGCTGGTCGGCACCCAAGGCCATAGATAATTCAGGATTGAAAATAAACCACGACAAAAGCCAAAGCATTAAACCATTTAGCGCTATGCCTTGAACCATGTTGCCAATTATGTGCTTCTTTTTATAGTGGCCAATTTCATGAGCTAGAATTCCCACCAATTCATCTACTTCATGTTTTTCAATGAGTGTATCGAACAGCACAATGCTCTTTTTCTTCCCAAAACCAGCGAAATAGGCGTTGCCTTTAGAAGTTCTTTTGCTGGCATTCATTACCTGAATTTTGGTGAGTGGAAAATTCAATTTCGCCGCGAGCTTTTCTATTTCAGTGCGTAATTCTCCGTCTTCTAATGAAGTTAGTTTATTGAAGATGGGCACAAATAAGGTGGTGTAGAAGAAGTTCGTAAAAATCATTATGGCAACCATCACAGCCCAGGCATAGAGCCAGAATTGTTCGCCAATGCTGGTAATTAAAAGCAGCAGCACATACATAATTCCACCACCAAGAATAATGGTCATGGCGTATGATTTTATCTTATCTATGAAATACGTTGTGGGAGTGGTTTTGTTGAACCCGAACTTCTCTTCAATAACAAATGTGGCATATAGGCCAAACGGTATTCCCATAATGTCAGAGGCGAAAAAGAGCACGCCGAAATAAACCAAGCTCAGCCATAGGGTATCACCAAACTCTGGCAGCAGTAATTCATTCAACCAATTAAAACCACCTAGAAGTAAGAAGAGCATACTAGCAACAAAGCTCATCCAGCCAGAAATGTTGCCCACCTTGTTATGCGCTCGCTTGTAATTGAGTGATTTAGTGTATTTCTCTTGGTCGTAGAAATTGCGCAAATCTTCAGGTACAGTTGTTTCCTTGTTTTTAGAGTTGAGAAAGTCTAGAATTTGTTCAACCACAAAACCAAAAACCAGAATAACCAAAATGGCATTGAAATAGACTGCTTGCATACTGCAAAGAAATGCAAACCTTTAAGAGCGTTGTTCGGTTACATTTGTCAATCTCTTAATCTTTTTGTTTGAAAGACAAGGCTTCAAAACTCTTTGTAATTCTTGGTGGCTTTTTTGTTACTAATGCGCTCTTGGCTGAGATTATTGGTGTAAAGATTTTTTCGGTTGAAGAAACCCTTGGCATAGAGCCTTTCACCTTTTCATTCTTTGGTGAAAAAATAGAAGGCTTTAACATGACCGCCGGCGTTTTGCTATGGCCAGTAGTGTTCGTAATGACCGATATTATAAATGAATACTTTGGCAAGAAAGGGGTCAGGATGCTCAGCTTTATGACAGCTGGTCTTATTCTCTATGCCTTTCTAATGATTCAAGCAGCCATTTACGTTGTACCAGCTGAATGGTGGGTAGTTGATAAAGCCGATGTGGGCGTTCCTGACCAATTCAAGGCTTTCAAAGCCATTTTTGGCCAAGGCTCTTGGATTATAGCAGGCTCTATAGTGGCATTCTTAATTGGGCAGATGACCGACGTTATCAGTTTTAGGTACATCAGGAAGTTCACAGGTAAGAAAATGATTTGGTTAAGAGCCACGGGTTCAACCCTAATCTCTCAACTTATTGACAGTTTTGTTGTGCTATTTATTGCGTTTTATATTGGCAATGATTGGTCTTTCAAATTTGTAATGGCCATAGCGCTAACCAACTACATCTACAAGTTTGTGGTAGCCATTTTAAGCACACCCCTTATTTATGCGGTGCACTATTTTATTGAAAAATACTTAGGAATTGAAAAGGCTGAAGAACTGGCAGAATCAGTCTAATTACGCCTGAACCGCCTTTCCATTTATTAGTTCAACCAGCTTATCAACTGCATAGTCAACGTCTTCTTTGGTTGTAAACTTCCCGAAAGAAAAGCGCACGCTGTTCATGTTTAAGTTCTTGCCTATTGCACGCAAAACATGAGACCCAACATTGCTGCCCGAAGAGCAAGCACTGCCACCAGAAGCTGCAATTCCTGCAATATCAAGGTTAAAAAGCATCATGTCGCCATCTCCGTTATCAGGAAATGCCACATTAAGCACTATATAATTGGTTCTTCCATTATAGTCACCGTTAAACTTAACGCCTTCAATTTCATTTTGTAAGCGCGTCATCATGTGGTTTCTAATATCCGTAAGTCTGGTTCTTATCTCATCAAGTTCTTCAATGGCAATGTCGAGCGCTTTGGCCATACCTACAATGCCTATCAGGTTTTCAGTTCCGCCACGCATGTTGCGCTCTTGCGAACCACCCGTTAGAATAGGTTTAACCTGCACATTTTCGTCAACATAAATAAAACCAATGCCTTTTGGACCATGAAATTTATGAGCTGAAGCCGCCAAAAAATGCACTCCCCATTCTTTAGGTGTAACTTCTAAATGGCCAATTGTTTGAACGGTGTCGGTGTGGAAATAAGCGCCATTTTCTCTGCATAATGCGCCTACTTGAGCTACGTCTAAAAGATTGCCCACTTCGTTGTTGGCATGCATTAGAGAAACCAGGGTTTTTCTGTCAGCATTTTCTTCTAACAAGGTTTTAAGATGGCCTAAATCAACATGGCCATCAGGCAATAATTGCACTATTGAGAGTTTTACGCCATGTTCTTCAACCATTCTTTCGGCGGAGTGAAGAACGGCATGATGCTCTAAGGGAGAAGTAATAATATGTGTTACGCCTAAATCTCTAACAGCGCAAGAAATGGCCATATTATCGGCTTCAGTTCCGCCAGAAGTAAAGAATATTTCACCTGGAGCAACGCCTAAATGTTTAGCAACCTTCTTTCTAGATTTTTCAATTAAAGTTCTAGATTTTCTGCCCAAAGCATGAATAGAACTTGGGTTGCCGTAATTTTCGGTCATCACCCTGGTCATTAAAGCAACCACTTCAGGATCCATGGGCGTTGTAGCCGCGTTGTCTAAATAAACGTTCATTACCTCAATCTTTAATAATTCCCCTAATGTCAGCCATTAATTTTTGCGCCAAATTTTGGGCTGTGGTTTCAGAGCTGCTTTCAGAGTATATTCTAATAATAGGTTCGGTGTTAGATTTTCTTAGGTGAACCCACTCACCATCAAAAATAATCTTCACCCCATCTGCATCATTGATTTCGAATTTATTGTATTTCTCTTTTACCTGCTCAAGAATATGATCTACGTCCATTCCTGGCTCAAGGGTAATCTTATTTTTAGAGATAAAATAGCTTGGGTATTTTGCTCTTATTTGAGAAGGCCTTTTGCCCGTTTTAGCCATAAAAGAAAGGAAAAGCGCTGTGCCAATTAAGGCATCTCGTCCGTAATGCAATTCTGGAACTATAATGCCACCATTGCCTTCGCCGCCAATTACGGCATTGGTTGCCTTCATTTCAGTAACTACGTTTACTTCGCCAACAGCGCTGGCCGTGTATTGGCCACCATGTTTTTCGGTAACGTCTTTTAATGCTTGGGTTGAAGACAAGTTAGAAACCGTATTGCCTTTTCGGTTTTGAAGCACATAGTCAGCAATGGCCACAAGGGTATATTCTTCACCAAAAAAGGTACCGTCTTCGTTTACAAATACCAAGCGATCCACATCAGGGTCAACGGTTATGCCTAAGTCAGCATCGTTCTTTCTAACGGCTGCTGAAAGATCAGATAAATGCTCAGGTAGCGGTTCTGGATTGTGCGGAAAATGGCCTGTTGGCTCGGTATAAAGCTCAATTATTTCATCAACCCCAAGTCTTTCAAGAAGTCTTGGAAGGGCTAATCCACCAGTTGAGTTCACACAATCAATGGCTACTTTGTACTTCTGCTTTTTAATGGCTTTTACATCAACCAAATCGTGCTCAAGAATAAGGTCAATGTGCTTGTCAATCCACGTGTTGTCAGAAACCGTGCTACCTAAATGATCAACATCGGCAAAACTGAATTTGCCATTTTTAATCATGCTCAGTAATTCATTTCCTTCTTCTGAAGAAATGAACTCTCCCTTTTCATTTAGCAGTTTTAGCGCGTTCCATTGTTTGGGGTTGTGGCTGGCCGTAAGAATAATGCCACCACCGGCTTCAAGCCTTGGCACGGCTACTTCAACAGTAGGTGTTGTAGAAAGGCCAAGGTCAATTACATTAATGCCCATGCCATTTAGTGTACTGGCCACAAGTTGAGAAACCATTTCTCCTGAAATTCTAGCATCTCTACCAATAACCACTTTTGGCTTTTTTCCTTGAGCTAGAAGCATAGAAGCATACGCTGATGCAAAATTTACTATGTCAATTGGGGTTAATCCTTCGCCGGGTTTACCACCTATAGTTCCTCTAACGCCTGAAATAGAAGCAATTAATGTCACACACTGAATTTTGAAGGTGCGAATTTAGATGCAAGGGCTCTCAAAAACGTGTATTTTACTAGCAATTATTAACCGTTTACACCAACTTAATGGCCAGTATATTTGGCGCTAATTTTACGCAAGGCAAATTTTGTTGTTAATGTCATTTTCTGAGCTGGTTGGTTTTTATCCTGAATGGAATTTTGCCTTGTTTGAATGGATAAATCGAACCACTGCAAATGCTTTTTTTGATGTGTTAATGCCCGCAGTTAGAAACAAATATTTCTGGGCACCGCTTTATGTTTTCTTAACCACATACTTGCTCATCAATCATAAACTCAAAGGGTTTTATGTGCTTTTGCTGGTGGGGTTAAGCTTTGCTTTGGCCAATAGCGTAAGTGCTGAAATTTTAAAACCCATTTTTAAAATAGACCGCCCATGTAACGATCCTGTTTTTCAGCACCATATTGAATTAAGAGTACATTGCGGACCGGGTAAAAGCTTTCCTTCTACACATGCCACCAATCATTTTGCAATTGCGGTTTGTTTGGGGCTGTTGCTTTGGAGAAGATGGAAATGGCCTTCAAAACTCCTATTGTTTTGGGCATTTCTGGTTTCATATGCTCAAGTTTATGTTGGAGTGCATTATCCGCTCGATGTAATGATGGGAGCCATTCTTGGCAGTTTAATTGGCATTGCCTGTGCTCTTGGTTGGCGAAAGGCTAAGTTTTTGGTGGTTGAAGAATAGGTAAGATTTCAAGACCTGCCACTTCTCTCATATAAAAACTGTGTTAGAGACCTGCCACTTCTCTTCTGAGAATGTTGTAGTACTTCAATAAGATTGTTCTGCCAGTTGTTTTTTGAAGAAGTGGCAGGTCTAAATGAATAGAGTATTCAGCCTTGATTCCTTATAGAGTGGCTGGTGTCAAAAAAGTAAAATAAGGCAGTCATTCTGAACTCGTTTCAGAATCTCAGAGATCGTAATTCAGCCAGATTTTGGAGACCTTGAAATGAATTCAAGGTGACGGTACTAACTTTTTTGACAGCTTCTTGGAAATTGCTACTTTGAAGAAAGAAGAGCCTAGGGTTCCTGTTATTTCACGATTGCACTTTATACTTTTGACCCAAATCTCATATTAATGGAAAACCAGTTCATTCTAACCGAAAAAATAGTTGAAGATAAAATAGCCATACTTCGTTTAA
>JAGQWA010000220.1 GCA_020437725.1 Bacteroidota bacterium
TTGTTATCAACTTCAATTTCTACATCATCGGTTTCACTTTTTTCATTGTCTTTATCGTTGTCTTTTTTAACCACTATAATCTCTTCTTTGTCTTTTTCCTTTTCTGGTTTTGGTTGTGGTTTTGGCTTTTCACGTTTTATGAATTCATGCAAGCCTACACTCAATTTCAAGTTGAATGAGAACGAATTTCCATTGTTCGAAAAAGCGTCAGTTCTTAAAATTTCATTGGTTCTAATGTCATGTAATTCATAAGTGCCAGTTACTAAGTTTTTCTGGCTAAAATCAAGCTTAACACCAGCACTGGCAAAAACACCGCGTTTTAATTCGTATTGAAAACCAATTTCAGGTAAAATACTGGCGTCTCTTTTGCCAAAGGTGGCAGTGGCATTTACTAGGTGATTGGCTTCAGCCTTTAAAATTTCATATTCAAAGGTTTTGGAAACTGTTTCAGCTTTGTCAAAATACATTTGGTAACCACACTGTAAAAACAGCCAACCATCATATATAACTGGAATTAATATTTGAGCAGAACCGTAATAACCCAAATACCTGCTATGTTGATTATAAACCAAGCTGTGGGCAGAATAAGTATCTTCAAAAACTTGATCTCTAAGCCGAATATTGTCGCCGAATTGACCAATGCCCGCTTCGAGTGCAAAAACATTTCTAAACCTGTATTGCAAACCAAGCCCTATACCAAATGTGGTTGATGTTCTATTGGCCAACACATTGTTTTGAAAGCTTGAGCCAGACATAAAACCAGCGTCTAAATAACCAGAACCTAATAGATAGGTTTGGGCGTTGGAATTAAAACCAAAACTGCAAATAATAGGGATTAGGTATAGGCGAAGGGTTTTAGCCAATTTTATTCGTATTAAACAAGTGCAAATTACAATCTACATTTTTGGCTTTTCGATTTAGGACAAGGGTTTATTCACCGTTATCCCCAAAGTATTGATAAAAAGAATAAGTTTCGTAAAGCCTTTTTAAAATCTTCTTGTTTATTCGCGCAATGAAGGGAATTGTTTCCCATTAAAAGATTAGATTATGGCAGCCGTTACTAAGCGTGACGATGTAGTTGACAACTTAAAGACTTTTGAAAATCATATTCGCTCTAGAAAGAAAGCAGAAAAAGAGTGGGCAGTAAATCTATTGTTAAAGGCTACACATATAGTTATTTATAAAGTAAATGGAGAAAATCATTTTGCACCTGCAGAATTTTGTCACCATTCTAAGTTAACTATTGAATCGTTCGAGAAAGTTGATAAAGACATTAAAGAAGTAGATAAAATCTTGACCAAAATTATTGGGCATCCTTTTTATAACGACAAAACCGAAGAAAAACACGTTGAGTACGTGAAACAATTTGGCGATATAAAAATTAATCCTGACAGACAGTTTTGGAGAGTTAAAGATGAAAGAGGAAAGAACTATAATTTCAAGGTATAGTTTCTTCTTTCTTAGATAATTCAAAGAGTTTGTTTATTGGTTTCTTGGTTTCAACTAGAATCCAGGCCAAAACAAGAACATATTCAAGAGAAATAAGCCAGTAGTTTTCTGCTACTGGCATTTTTGTATAATGGCTATATGATACAATTGCAAGAGCGCTCCAAATAATGGCGAACCGTTTATTGCCAAACACCGAAAAAGCCAAAATTCCGCCTACATACCACGGCATAACGGTAGTGGCAAAAAAGTAATATGCGGCTATTATTAAACTTAAGTAGCCAATGGCCTTCGGATAATCTTGTTTTCGCCAATTTTTAAACCAAAACCAGGTAATAAGTATCATGGCAAACACGCCTAAAACCGCACCAAGTTTTAGCCCCAAGTAACTTACCAAATAATATATGCTGGCATTAAACTCAAAATGTTCAAAATAGAGCTTTACACTTTGCCGCATGTGCATTAACTGCTCTAAATTAAAGTACAAGCCAAAAATGGCTAAACTAAAAAGCCCTGATAACACTATAAAAATCCATCTGTTTTTGCCTTTAAGCATAAAGGTTAAAATAGGAATGAAAAGAATAGGGTAGAGCTTGCTCGAAATGGCCAGTGCAATAAACAAAGCCGCTATAATTGGTTTTTTAAAAGTAATGGCCCAAATAGTTAGAAATGTGCAACTTATCATTACAATTTCGTAGTGCAAATTGCCAAATAGTTCAACTATTATTAGTGGGTTTAGTAGGTAAATAGCTACTTTATTTATGGCTATTCTGAAATGCTTGGCTACCTGAATAAGAGCCATAATGCCAGCAAATTCAATTAGTAAATTAATGCCTTTTGCCACCACCACAAAAGTGGCAACATCATTACCAGCCAAACTAGCGCTTGCCGCAAACAAGCCTTGTAATAAGGGCGGATAAACCGTAAAGTAATTGGGTGAGTTCATAAGATTGAACACATAATGAGGAAGTTGTGCGGCTGACTTTATTTCGGCAGGCAATTGCGAAGGCAAGTAATTGAAAGGATGATTTCCTGACAGGCTGAGTTTTGCATCCCAAAAAAATCGGTAAAAATCATCAGTAAATTCAGGTATGGCAAATAGCCATATAATGCGAAAAATGAAAGCAATGCCGAGCAGATTTTTCCATTTGAGTTTGGCAGATTTCAACGCCAAAACATAAGGTATAAACAATGCCAAATAGGCAGAAATAAGTGCTATTGTTTGATCTCTGGTTACGTGAAATGCTAAATAATAATGCAGAATGCACGAAACAATTACACTTGCAGCCAGTATGCCATTGCTACGGCTCAACTAGTAGCTTTAGAAAGTTTAGTGTGGTGGTTAAATGTAAAGTAAAGCACCATTCCATATCCCAACATAATTAAAAGGTGAAATGGAAAAAAAGAATAATCTTGATACTTTACGGCCAACACACACCCGTAGGCAAAATATCCTATAAGAACTAATTCTAGCCATGCTAAGGGATGTATTCGCCTAAGGTTATAAGAGTTGCTTTCTACGTTTGAATCAGACTCGGTAGCATTGTATTTAGGGGTTCTTATAAAAGGGGTTTTTCTGCCAATATAGCCTTCAATAACAGCAAGGGTATTGTGTAGAGTAATGCCAAGCGAAAACGAAATAAACAACGGAAAATTCTTTATGAAATACCAAATTCGCTCGTTCTTTTCAGGATAAAATCTTAGTAATGACACATAGTAGAAAGCACTTAAAATAACAATGCAAACCAATGTAATACCCAAAATATGCAGAATGAGATTGTATTCGCTGGTGTTGTTTCTTATAAAAATGATAGGAACACTGGTGAGCGCCAACAACATTGACGATAAGAAGCCGAGCCCTTTAAACAATTGTAAAATGGCATGAAACTTAATGGTAAATGGCATTTTGGCATTCCACACTTTGCCGAACACCTTTTTATGCGTTTCAGCTGCGCCTTTGTTCCATCTATATTGTTGCGATTTAAAGGCATTTAGTGTAACCGGAAGTTCTGCCGGAGCACCAACATCTTCTAAAAATTCAAATTTCCAACCTTTAAGTTGAGCCCTGTAGCTAAGGTCTAAATCTTCGGTTAGTGTATCACTTTCCCAGCCACCTGCGTCTTCTATACACTGTTTTCTCCAAATGCCGGCAGTTCCGTTAAAGCTTATAAAACAATTGCTAAGGTTTCTTCCATTTTGTTCAACAGTAAAATGGGCGTCCAATCCAAATGCCTGAAAATGGGTAAGCATAGAGTAATCTTTATTCAAATGCTCCCAGCGGGTTTGTACAACGCCCACTTTTTCATCTTGAAATTGTGGAACGGTCTCCTTTAAAAAATTTGGGTTTGGAAGGAAATCAGCATCAAAAATGGCTAATAAATCACCTTTGGCTATGCTGGTGCCATATTTTAAAGCGCCGGCTTTAAAGCCAATGCGCTCTGGTCTTCTTACTAGTTTAATATCTAATGTGCTAGGTAGGCTCGCAATAGTTTTTTGTATAATCTGGGTCGTTTCATCGTCACTATCGTCAAGCACTTGAATTTCAAGTTTATTGTGCGGATAATCTAGTTCTGCAATGCACTTTATTAACCTTTCTGCCACATACATTTCGTTATACATGGGTAATTGAACTGTAACCATTGGCCAAGCATTTGGCTCTGGTAATTGCTGCTTTTTGTTGCTGCGGTGCTTTACATATTTTAGTGTAAGGTGCAACTGCCCCAGGCTATAAATAAGTAGAAATGATAAGCTGAGCGTGTATATTAAAACTACTATGGTTTGGCCCAATTCTTATAAGTATTTAAAAATGGTTGCAATAATCTTATATCCTGCTAAAATAGTTCCCTTAACGGTGCCAGAAACTTTGCTTACACCTATTCTTTTTCTGTAAGTTACAGGCACTTCGGTGTATGAGTATTTCTGTTTTAGGGCCTTAATCTGCATTTCAATTGTCCAGCCATAGGTTTTGTCTTGCATATTAAGGTCTAAAAGTTTTTGCCACTTAATGGCTCTAAATGGCCCAAGGTCTGTGAAATTGGCGCCGTAAAACAGTTTCATCAATTTAGTTGCTAGCCAATTTCCGAAAACTTGTTGTGGAGTCATAGATCCTTTTGCCCTTTCGCCAAGCGCTCTGGTTCCAATTACCAAATCAATATTTTGTTTTTTAATTGGCAACACTAGCTTGTCAAGCTCCTCTGGATAATCAGAGTAGTCGCCATCTATAAAAACTACCACATCGGGCTGTTGCTGTTTTGGTTTGGCTTCTAAATAGGCCATGCCTTTAAGGCAGGCGTTCCCGTAGCCGGGTTTGTTCTCGGTTAAAACGGTAGCCCCAGCAGCTTTTGCATTGGCCACAGTATTGTCTGTTGAGCCATTATTGCAAACAATTATTTCTTGAACATGGGTAGGAATGTCACGTACCACATGTGCAATACTGTTTTCTTCGTTAAAAGCTGGAATTATCACCGCAATATTCACGGTGCAAAGGTTCACCTAGTATTATTATTATACTGTATTTGCCCAAAAAATAATTATGGGTTAATTAGGTTTTAAATAGGTTCTTGCATTAGCACCATCTCTTATAATATATACACCTGGGGTCCATAAACTTGTATTTATTATTTGATTTTTTTGAATTGGCTGGCTAAAAATCATTTCACCTAATTGATTGTAAATTA
The DNA here is from genome assembly GCA_020437725.1 of Bacteroidota bacterium. Lineage (GTDB taxonomy): Bacteria > Bacteroidota > Bacteroidia > CAILMK01 > JACPUW01 > JAGQWA01. The sequence goes on from JAGQWA010000220.1 coordinate 5,124, forward strand.
GAATTTTAGATTCAAAAGACGAATTGGATTCAATTAATAAACATTCAGAAAAAGGGTTGGGATAAATATCTGTTTTGCTCTTCACGTTGTTTAAAACTACGGTTTTCACAATGCTGTACTCAAATTTGCCATCGTAATCTATTTGTTTCAACCTGTAATACAATGTAGTATTTTCATTTAAAGGCCATTGCGTTGAACTGTCTGTAAAATAATAATTATGAATTTCATTTGAAGTTCCAAAACCAGAAATGGTAGCAATTGTTTCCCATTTTAGCGGGTTATTGTTAAGGTTTCGCTCCACCAAAAAATGGCTGTTGTTTGTTTCTGATGAAGTGGTCCATTCAATTAAAATTTCTGCGTTATTAATCTGTTGTGCGTCAAAATGGATTAATTCAACTGGCAGGGCAGAAGAACCACTCATTATTCCAAAATAATATGTTGCACCTGCTTCCATTTTAGGTAAAGTTAAATCTATCCAATAAGGATCACTTCCTTGAGCTGCTTTTGCCTTATTGCCTTTGGGTAAAACCCATTTGGTTGAAGATCCATTTTTCCAATAAATTGGCATGCATTGGGTTCTATCAAATGATGTTAGTTCTGAATTATATGTGCCATTAATACCTCCATTCCATTGCATTCTTATGGTAATGCTATCAGTTATGTCAATAGATGGAATTAGCGTCCAAGTTTCGCCAATTGCCAAATTGGTTTGTTTTCCTGTTTTTAATTCAGGGTTTAGG
>JAGQWA010000221.1 GCA_020437725.1 Bacteroidota bacterium
CAAAGCCTACCTGTAACCGGAGAATGCCTCATGTAATGAACATCTGAGTGAACATTGGTAAGGCGTTTCCAAGTTTTGCCGTTATTACCTGTTTTGTAAACTGGCACATGGCCTTGATATAATACCCCAGGTTTATGCGGCGAACCTTCAGCTGTTGTATTATACCAGCTTTGGCCACCTAAATCACGATCACCATCGCCTATTAGCACTTCATAAATATCGTCACCGTAATTATCAGATTTTAAAACCAATTGTTCTGAAACCAACCAAATGGCTGTTGGTTCAGCAGCCGAAACTGCAATAGAAAGTCTTGGATTTGGTGTTCTTGGCAATCTTTTACCAGTAAACCTAAATCCGCCATCGGTAGATACCAATAAGGTAGAATTGGTTGAAGCGTAGATAATATCATTATTATCAGGTGCTATTCTTAACTCTCTAAATCGGCCAGTATTAAGCCTAACCCATTTATTACCACCACTTTCTGAAAGATAAAGGCCAGTATGCGCGGCTGCAATTACCCTATCATTGTCGTCTGGATGAACAATAATGTCATTTACTATTTGGTCACCAATTAAATCGCTTTTTTGCTCCCAATTTATTCCGCCATCGTCTGACTTCCACACACCAATACCTGGGTATCTGGTCTCGGTATTTCCATCACCAGTACCTGCATAAATTATGTCAGGGTTACCAGGATTTACGGCAATTGCGGTTACAAAAAAGTTAGGAATATGATCAGTAAGTGGCTCCCAGGTTTTTCCGTGGTTAGTGGTTTTCCAAACACCACCAAGAGCGGCGCCACAGTACATAATATTTGAGTCTGTTGGGTGAAAAGCAATGCAATTAATTCTGCCTACGCCACGATAAATGTCTCGAGCAGTAAATGGGCCAATTTCTTTCCAATTGCCGTTTGGCGACTGCTTATGAGACGTAATTAGTGCATTTCGGTTGTAGAGTTCAGCCCTATTCTGAATATGTCCGTCAGGTAATATATATGGTGCAATAGCAGCATACCACCTTTCAAAATGTTTGGCATAGGCTGCTTTTTTTTCTTCACTCAAACCCTTAACTTGTTGGTTATAAGCAGCTTCAATTTCATTTATTGTTGCATTTGCATTATTTGCAAGCTCATACCAAGGTGTTTGAGACCAAGAAGTTATTGTACTTAGTAGTAAGCAGATTAGAAGTACCTTTCTCATAGATAATTGGAGTGATACAAAGAAACACTTTAAGCCATTTTTTGGTTGAATAAGTTGGTTTTGTTTGCAAGCATTTATCCATAATTTTATTAGAACAAAAGGTAGATTATTACTTTAAACTCAACACCAGACTTCCCAAATTGATACAATAATTCCGAATTGAAACAGCTTAGGGTTGTTTCAATATCATAATTCATCGAATTTCGCACGTAAACACAATGTGTTCGTCGATTAAATAAAGTCATTCACCGATACATTTGAAGCATTGACTAAAAATTGCACCCTTAAGTGCACTAATGATTAAATGATCATGAAATTAAATCAGACTCAACGACAAAATCAAATCTGGCTACGAGCAACTGTGGGGATGGTTGCATTATCGGCCTTAGTGTTGGGAATAGGATTTTCGGTTGGACTTTTTTCAAGCAAAAAATCAAAAGCTTTACCTAGTAATGCAGTTGAATTTAGCCAAACTTGCTTTTCTATTTCAGATGGAAATGCCGGTTTATTTGAGTTTAATAAAATTACTGGTGGACCTAGCTCAATAGGCAATACTGGCATTGGTTCGCCCGAGGCATCAACCCTAAATTTATTTGGCGATACTTTGTTTGTTATTGATGGAAATGCCCAAGAAATTGGTTTTGTTAATCTAAATAATGGAACTTATACCCTAATAAGCAACTCTATTTTAAACACCGCTTTAAATGGCTCAGACGGAACAGTATTTTTTGAAGACGTTGATGCAATGACGGTTGACAATAATGACCATTTCTGGGTAGCTTCTAGAGATAATGGCGACGTAAACCCATCATATCTTGCTAAAATGCGCCATAATGGAACGTTCATTAAAAACGCATTTGGTGCTGGAGTAGATTATATAAAATTTGATGGACCAGATGGTTTTCCTAGTGTAATAGATGCAATGGGCTACGACCCCATTGAAGAAATACTGTATGTGTGTGCAAACGATGGGTCTGGTAACCCAACGTACAACAACTTAATGCAGGTAAACACCAACAATGGAGTTGGTACCCTTGTAGGCAACTTTAATATTGGAGATGTAGAAGGAATGGGCTTTGATGGCGAAGGCAATATGTTTGTTACTACGGGCACATCATCTAACACAACTAGTAACCGAAATTCTTTCTTCTCTGTAAACAAAACCACCGCAACAGCCACAAAAGTTTTTACCTTTAGTTCAGGTACCGATTTTGAAACATGCGATTGTGTTATTGGTTATAAAAACACCATAAAAGGCACCGTTTTTTATGATGCAGATGAAAACACTTTTTTAGGCGAAGGCGAGTCTGGATATGGTGGTGTTGTTGTTTCTTTATACTATGATGAAAATAACAATGGCGTATACGACTCAGGCGTTGATGGCTTTGTAAGAAGCACAACAACCAATAGTAAAGGCGAATACACATTATTCGACGCTTATGAATATGGCACTTTAAACTACGTAATTACTATAAATACTGGCAATTTACCATCGGGCGCAAGCCTTACTACAGATAACGTAGAAACTGCCAGTTTTTCATCTGGTGGAAATGTTGATCTAAACAACGACTTTGGTTACAAACTATCATCAAGCCCAAATACAATTTCTGGTTATGTTTATTTTGACGCAGACCAAGATCAAAATTTTGATGGTGGAGAAGCCGCCGTTGAAGGTGTTACCGTTTATCTTTATAAGGATATGAATGGCAATGGAACCTACGATGCCGAAATAGATGAAATTGTTGACCAAAACATTACACGTGTAAACGGATCTTACACATTTAGAAGACCGTTTATTGGTGGTAGCAAGTACTTATTGTCGCAGGTAGATAATTCTAATAGAGATGCCGACCAAAATGGCTCTACTACAAACATTACTAACGGCGAATTGAGTATCGGTTCAGAAACTGTGGGCGTTAGCTTTAGAAATATTGATATTCCGCAAGGGGCTACTATAGAATCTGCCAAACTAATATTTACAAGCTCTAGCATTGGCACAAACGTTACATCTGTATCCATTTACGGTCAAGATGCAAATAGTGCGGGTAGGTTTCAAACAAGCAATAATAATATAACAGATAGGACACAAACAACAGCTACTATTAGTTGGATTATTCCTTATTGGAACACAGTTGGTTTAGAATATGAAACGCCAGACATTACTGCAATTGTTCAAGAAATAGTTGATAGAGGCGGATGGTCTCAAGGGCATATGGCGTTTATTCTACCAAGTAATTCAGGAACGCGCTCAGCAGTTGCTTATGACAACAACCCAAGCAATGCTCCTAAACTAGAAGTAACGTATAATCACTCTAGCTTAAACGATAACTACTTAACTTTTATAGACTTAAGTACCATACCTGCTGCCAGCTCATTAACCACCGATAATATAGAAAATGCACAGTTTTCTAGTGGTGGAAATACAGACCCCAACAACAACTTCGGCATTTACCAGGATTTGGCTCAAGTAAACACCATTAGCGGAACCGTTTTTAGAGATCAAAATGTTGATGGATCATACAACGGCAGCGATTTGCCTACAAATAATATTCTGGTGTGCTTGTTTAAAGATGCAAACGGCAACCAACAATACGATGCAAGTTTAGATGCATTGCTTGCCACCCAAAGAACAGATAACAATGGAAATTATTCTTTTCAAAGAGCTTATGAAAGTATGGGAATCACCATAGAATCTACTGTATCATCGTCGGCTGACGATGCTGAAGGAACAACATCAGCTTATTTAACTAGTTCAGACCTTGACCTAGCTCAAGAACAAATTGCTTTAAGATTCTCTAGTATTAATATCCCTCAAGGTGCTACCATTACCTCGGCTTATATTCAATTAACCGCAGAATCTGCAAAAGAAGGCGCTTATTCGGTTACAATTGATGGAATAGATGCCAACAACGTATCGAGTTTTACTGCTGGTCAAAACTTGAACAATCTCACCAGAACTACTGCACAGGCAACTATGAGTGGTTCAGAAAGTTGGGCCGCAGGAGCTTCTTATAATTCACCATCGCTTGTAAATATTGTGCAAGAAATTGTGAATAGAAGCGGTTGGACAGCCAACAACGCAATGGGTTTTATTATTAATACCGGTACTGGCGATAAAGACGCTTATTCTTACGACACAGACCCAACTAAAGCGCCAAAACTCTTAATTACTTATTCTTCTAACCAAGCCAATTATATTGTAATTACAAAAGAAGATGACTATCCTAATGGTTATGCTTTTACAACAGATAACATTGAAACAGCTCAGTTTACTAGTGGCGGAAACACTGATGCTGAAAACAATTTTGGATACACAATAAACACTGCGGGTTTAAATACCATTACAGGCACGGTTTTTAAAGATGATAATAACAATGCCACTTTAAACGATGGCGAAAACGGCATTTCTAGCATTGGAATAGATCTTTATTTAGATGCTGATTGTGATGGTGTTGTTGATGCTGGCGAAATAAAGTTAGAATCTACCACAAGCAGTGGTTCAGGTACATATAGTTTCTACCCTTCTTATTCAGAAAGCATTTCGGTATCGGTTGGTCAAAGCGGCGGCGATGCAGAAGGCACTACATCGGCTAATATTGATGATATTGATTTAGACTTTGCGCAAGAACAAGTTGCCATACAATTTTCTAATGTAAACATACCCCAAGGCGCAACTATAACTAGTGCTTACATAGAGTTCACCGCCGAAGGCTCAAAAAGTGGCACTTATAGTTTTACCGTTAATGGCATTGATCAAAACAATACTCAAGCTTTTACTGCTGGCCAAAGCCTAAACGGATTGTCTAAAACAAGTGCATCGGCCATAATGAGCGGAAGCACTGATTGGACCATAGATCAGAAATACAATTCACCCTCGCTGGTTAGCATAGTGCAAGAAATTGTGAACCGTGGCGGCTGGATTGCCAATAATGGCATGGGCTTTATTTTTAGCCTTGGCACAGGCGATAGAGATGCCTATTCTTTTGATAATGCTAGCAGCAAAGCACCCAAATTAGTGGTTGAATACGAACCAGCTCAAATTTGCTATATTGTTCAAATTGACCAAACAGACGTGGCATCGCATGGCACTTTAACCACAACAAATCATTACACCATATCTTTTAGCTCATCTGGCCAAACCGATGGTAGCAACGATTTTGGTATTTATTATGCTCCACTGCCGGTTGAGCTCATTTATTTTAATGGCAACTGGAATGGCGAATTAGCAGAGCTTTCTTGGGCAACATCAATGGAATTAAACAACGATTATTTTGAAGTGCAATGGAGCATTAATGGACTTAACTACCAAACACTTGAAACGGTAAAAGGACATGGAACAACTGATTTGCGCCAGTTGTACTCATTCACCCACTTAAATCCTGAAAACAAAAACTTCTATCGTTTAAAACAAGTTGATTTTAACGGCGATTTTGAATATTCGGCCATAGTAGCCTTAAATAGAGATGTTAGCGAAAGTATAAGCTTTAAAGCCTATCCAAATCCATTTGCTGAAAGCTTAAATATTTCTGTGCAAACTCCTAAAGAACAAGTTGGTATTTTGCTGGTACTAAATGCCAATGGGCAAGAAATATTGAGAAAAGATGTGAACTTATTTGCTGGAAGCCAAACTTTTCCAATTAACGAGTTATCTG
>JAGQWA010000222.1 GCA_020437725.1 Bacteroidota bacterium
TGCCTTTCAATCGATTGTTGGCAGCCCTGAGCTAAAGCTGCGGGGTAAAAACTTTAGGCATCTTCAAACTAGAAACAGCAAACTAGAAACGCTTCTTCAAAGCTTCTAATTCACAATCTCAATATTTCGAGTAAGTACATTACCACACTCATCAACCACTTTTAAAAGGTATTGGCCTGGTTCGGTAGTTAAATCAACTTGGTGAGTGCCCTTAGTAATGTCAACCATGGTTTGGTTTAGGTACCAATACACTTTGGCATTATGATCATTATGAGCCAGTTTTAGAACAACAGCTCCTTTTGTGCCGTCTAACTCGGTTGGAATTTTGATTTTAGAGAAATTATTGGGGTAAATAAACTGCATGGGCTGTTTTTCACTTCCAGTTTCACAATTTACCTTAAAAGGTGGAAGTGTATGGTACCAGCCATACTTTTTTCCAAAATACCAGCCTTGCACGGGTGGAAGCGTAAACCAAGAAGAATCAACCATATGGCCAATACTCTCGCAGTTGCTGTTAACCCTATGGGTTAATTCGCGGTTGAGCTGAATCTTTTTATGAAACGTGCATGCCATGGCTTTTAAAGAGCTGTTAGGCACGCGGATGGTATCTACTTCATGGCAAAATTGGCCTTTACGTTGGCCGCTTTGTTTGCAAACTTCAATTGGTGTTTCGTCTTCAAATGGTTCAATAAACCAAGCACTGTTGGGCAAGAGTTTAAACGCATCGAACATAATGGGTGCGGCCATTCTTACGCCTACTAGTCCTTCTCTAGGTTTACCATCAGCATTGCCAACCCAAACACCAACTACACAATCGCCATTAATGCCAATGGCCCAAGCATCTCTGTAGCCATAGCTTGTTCCAGTTTTCCAAGCAATGCGTTTAGATGAGTGAAAGAATTTCCAGCCTTGCTCATTTTCTGGCCGGTTTACTTCTTCCATGGCGTTTATGGTATGCCAAATTGCACCAGCTGAAATAATGGGAGTGGCAAGCTCATTTTCTGGCTCTTTAGAAATATGTTTTTGAAACGAAAGCGGCCTAATATCAGACTTGAAATATTTGGCACCATAATTAGGGTAGTGCTTTAAAATTCGCCCCAGGGTGGCATACATGCCTGTTAAATTCCAAAGAGAACCTTCTGCACCGCCAAGTATGAGTGAAAGCCCATAATGACTGGCGGGTTGGTTTAAAGAATTCATGCCTAAATTCTTAAGATCGAGCATAAAAGGCGAGATGCCATACTCCTTTAACATTACAACTGACGGAACATTTAATGAGCGCGATAATGCCATTGATGCTGGCACCATACCATCGTAAGAATGAGAATAATTCTGTGGTGCGTAACCTGCATAAAAAACAGGAATGTCATCAATTAATGAGTTTGGCAGTATTTGGCCTTTTTGAAGGCTAAAAGCATATAAAAAGGGCTTTAATAAACTTCCAGTGCTTCGCTGCGCTTGAATTACATCAACATGACCGCCGTTTTTTATGGCTGTTTCGTTGGTTGAATTTCCCACATAGGCCAATACTTCACCTGTTTCTATTTTGGCTACTATAATGGCAGCATTAAAAACTAAATTAGCAGCATACCGTTTTTGATATTGATTAACCAATTCTTGCGTTCGCTCTTGCAAAGAATAGTTTATTGATGTTTGAATTCTTTGTCCACTTTGGTTTTGATTTATGGCAGTTGCCATTAAGTGCGGTGTGAGTTGTGGCAGGGCATGTGGCCTAGAAGGCAATTCTTCTAAAAAGCTCAATTCGGCTTCTTGGGCCGAGATTATTTCGTTTTCGGCAAGTTTAGCCAATAATCTGTTTCGTTTGTTTTTGAGTAATTCAGCGTTTTTACCTGGATAAATAAGTGATGGCGCGTTTGGTAAAACAGCAAGCGTTGCACTTTCGGCCCAACTAAGGGTAAAAGGGTCTCGGCCATAATAGCGCCACGATGCAGCTTCTAAACCCACTACATTTCCACCAAAAGGAGCGTAGGCAGAGTGCATTCTTAAAATCTCTTCTTTCGAAAAATACACTTCTAAGCGAATGGCGTGCAAGGCTTCAATTAACTTCTCTAAAATGGTGCGCCCTTGCCCGCGGCGCATTAAGCGCACAGTTTGCATGGTAATGGTACTGCCGCCGCTTACCACACGCTTGGCCTTTATGTTCTGATAAATGGCTCTGGCAATTGAAAACGGATTTACCCCTGGATGCTTGAAGAAGTGCTCGTCTTCAAAATGAATAATACAGTGTTTGTATTTGTCTGGAAGACTGTCGTTTGCAGGTATTCGCCACTGCCCATCGCTAGCAATTATGGCCGATAAAAGTGCATTGTTTTCAGCATAAATGGCTGTTGAAAGTGGATTGGTAAATGATTTGGGTTTAAAGCACAAAAAAACCAAGAATGCCAACAGACTAATGCCTGTTAAATAGAGCGTATAGCGCTTTATTGTCTTCCACATGGCGTAAATCTACACTTGCGAGCCAAAGTAGATTAATGCGCTAAAGAATTGGTTGGCATTTTTTGAGAAAGTGCAATTGGGGCGAGTAAATGGATTTCGAGACTAATGTTCGGTGAAATAGTTTAAATAAACGACGAAACGGTTTAATATCGCGTTCAATTGTTGAGTTATGAACAAACAAAAACTAAATCAACGCCAACAAATAAAAGCCATTTGGCTATTAAAAGTTGGGTTTGTGGCTGTTGCAAGCTTAGGAATTGTTATTGCGCTTTTGTTGCAGTTTTTTAACGCCAATAAATCACGGGCAAACACCAATGTAGTTGAATGGGTTGGTGCCGTGAGCAACGATTGGCAGTTAGATGCCAATTGGAAAGACGGCTCAAAACCAGATAAGGCCGATATTGTTGTAATTCAAGCTGGCAACTTTCAACCTGTAGTTTCTAGAAATATTTCCAAGCATTTTTCGAGAATTAAGATTAAGAATGGGGCAAAACTCACCTTACAAGCCCAACTTTTAGTTGATGGCGATCTTGAAATTGAAAGTGGCGGAAACCTTTTAATTCAAAAGGGATATTTAGAAATTGAAAACAACTTAATTCTTCAAAAAAATGGCAGATTAACTCAACAAGATGGAGAAATTAAAGTAAAGGGCGATTACACTCTTTACGGTGGAATAGTGCATTTAATTAACGGCACAGTGAAGGTGCGAAACGATCTTGAAATTGAAGGAAACAACGGCGAATTTGTTGTTGATGGTGGTGAAATTCAAATTTCTGGAGACCTTGATTGCATTGTGGGTTCTGGGAATAGTGCATTTACCCAAAATAACGGAAATGTATTAGTGGCTGGAAACATGCGCTTCTATAAATTAACTGAAAATGAAGTTGGAAATGGCAATATTGTCGTAAATGGTGGGGAGCTTAAAGCAAAATCAATTGCTAGAAAAGGGCAGGATGTATCTTTTGCTCATCTAAATGCCAATATTCACCAAAATGGTGGCACTCTCATATTTACTGGCGATTTAACATTAAATGAAAAAGCAGAACTGGCCCAATCGGCCGGCTCTGTTCAATTTTTAAATAATGTTGAAATAATGGACTTTTTCACTTTTAAAAAGGTTGAATTTGGAGCAAAAGCTGAATTATCTCAACGTTTAAAAATTGAAGAATACCTTAAACTCAATAACAATTGTAAGGTTTTGGGTAGCAGTTTAGCCATTGGCCATGAACTTGAAAAATGCCAAATAATAAGCCAAAACGCAAGCATTAATCAACTTGAAATTATTGGTAAAGGGGTTCATTTTGCAGGCTATTGTGTCATTGAGCATTCCATTTCGGTAAATGGGGTAGTTTCAGGTTCCGTTAAAGATAAAATTGTAATCTCATCAAATGCCAAATGCGATTTTAATAAAGGCTACTGTTCAAACATGAAAATCGAAAAGCAGGGCGGTGGCAAGTTTCAAGTTCCGCTTATAGCAAGTGCCAAAGAGCGCTTTTTGGAGCTAAATGCTGACGGTGATATTGAAATTAAGCATGAAATATTATCGATAAACCACGTTGAAACAGACAAAACGTTTACGGGCTTTGCACAATCTTCTGCTTGGGTGCTTCAGAATAGTCAAATGCAAAAAGGACTTTTGGTAAATAATATTCCGCAAGACTTAGTGCTTATAGGATTTGTAAATAACAAATGGACGGCCTTGACTGATGTAAGCCAACGCAGCATTGGTCTAAGTTCAGAGATTAAAGAAATAGGTTATGGTTTTCCAGTTTCGTTAAACGGGGCGTTAACCAACTCTAAGGTTGAAGAAGTTAATGGCAATCCGCATTTAGAATGGAGCCTAGCCAAGACTATTGGAAATATTCCGGTTGAGCTAATAAGTATTAAAAAATGGAATGGTTTTGAGTTTGTTGAAATTGCGCTTTTATCCATAGATGAAAGTGAATATACTGAGCAGTTGGTAAATGCCGAAGCTGGAACAAAGTATAGAATAGACTTGCTTGACAAAAACGGTTTTACAGCAAAAGGAAACGTACTTACTTTACAACTTTCAACTCAAAATAAACTCTTGGCAGGTATTCAGTCTGTTTATCCGTCGCCATTTAATAACTCATTCACTATTCAATTCAATGCTAAAAACGATTCAGAGATTGAAGTGCAATTGGTTGACCTAACTGGAAAGGTTATAACTGCCAAACAGCAAAATGTAGTGAATGGAAACAATGCCATTGCCATTAATAATTTATCGCAGCTTCAACAAGGAAACTACATTCTTAGAGTAAAAAGCGGAGAGCAGTTTTATAGTCAATCAGTAGCTAAGCGATGATTGATTAGTGTTTTAGTGAATTAGTGTTTTAGTGAATTAGTGTTTTAGATGGATTTCGGTTCACGGTTCACTGATGACAGATCATAGTTCATATTTCACAATTCATAGTACACGGACTTTTAGACGCTCTTTTTTACTGATGTCTTACTTTAGACTTTAAATCCTTAAGTAGAGTAGAGATGAAATCGACTTTAAGTATGGAGCTTTAGACCATTGACAAAACAAACAACTAGAAACACTTTAGGTACAGCAGCTTACATTACTGATTAAGTAATTCAAAACTAGAAACAAGAAACATCAAACCTTCACCGTTCCATGTTTTCCGTTAAACTTAAAGAGCGTGGCTTAGATTAAATCAGAGAAAATAAGGTCTTCTGGTTGCACCTTTTCGTCCTCAGCTATAATGATGGCTCTTTCTACCACCGTTTTAAGTTCGCGTACATTGCCTGGCCAAGAGTGTTTCATAAGGGCTTCTAATGCACCTGGTGAGAAAGATTTTCTTGGCATTCTATTTTGCTTGCAATACTCATCTCTAAAAAAGTTGGTTAGAAGAATTACATCATTTCCACGCTCCGCCAACGGTGGCATTTTAATTAAGAATCCTTGAAGTCTATAATAAAGGTCTTCTCTAAACTCACCTTTCTTTACGCTTTCAGCAAGGTTTTTATTGGTAGCCGCTACAATGCGTATGTCGAGTTTTATGTTTTTACTTCCACCTACTCGGTTTATGGTTTTTTCTTGTAGAACCCTAAGCAATTTGGTTTGCAGGTTCATGTCCATTTCACCAATTTCATCTAAGAATATGGTTCCGCCGTTTGATTCTTCAAAGCGACCAATGCGTTTTGAACTGGCTCCTGTAAAGGCACCTTTTTCATGACCAAATAGTTCGCTTTCAACCAAATCCATAGGTATAGCACCCATGTTTACGGCTACAAATGGTTTTCTGCGACGGTTAGAATTATAATGAATGGCATTGGCTATAACTTCTTTTCCAGTTCCACTTTGGCCAGTTACCAAAAC
>JAGQWA010000223.1 GCA_020437725.1 Bacteroidota bacterium
GTGAGAGCATTTTACGTCATCGGCCCAAATTTCAAGCTGAGGCTTGGTATTAATGGTGGCGTTTTCGCTTAGCAAAAGGTTTCTATTTTGCTGATAAGCGTTGGTTTGTTGAGCATCTTCTCTAACAAATACTTTTCCGTTAAAAACGCCTGTGGCACTGTCTTTCATTACGCCTTTGTAAAACTCATTGCTTTCGCAATTGGGTTGTTGATGATCTACAGCGGTATGGTTGTCAACGTGGCTTTTTTCACCAATTAGATACAAACCGTTCAAGTGACACTCGCAATGTGGCTCAGTTAGAGCAATGTTTAATTCATTGCGAATAATCTCACCACCAAAAGTGGCTACCTGATTTGTGTAGTTGCCGCCTGTTTTAACAGACGAATTAGTTGTGTGAAGAGCAGATTGCTTCTGACCATAATTCTGAATCATGATATGATCTAGAAAAGCATTGCGCTCCACTTTTATGTTGGCCAATCGGTTCTGATAACCACTAGCCCCGTTTTCAAAAACATTGCTTTCTACTATGCAGCATCGGCTGTTTTCTTCGGCAATTATTTCGATACGAGCATGACCTAAAACCTGATTTCCTGCAACTGTGTTTTGGAGTAAAATAGGCTTGTCAACTTCAACACTTTTGGCAATTGTAATTTCAATTACTGAAGGTGCAAAAGCCGCATTTAAAACATTGAAGTACTGAGACTTGTCGTAATTAGCAACGGATTTTCTTTCTCGAATACTAACCCCAGAAATGGAGTCTGCCCTAACCAATTTCCCATTGATTAATTCAATAGAATAAGCGTCTAGCTCTAGAGTAGAATTTGATGCCAATATCTCGTTGTTTGGCAAGGTTAATCCAGCACCAAAAACTTTTTCAAACGAAGTGTATTTCCACTCTTCGTGTTTTTTGTTCGGAAACTGAAGCTCATCTAAAAGAGTAACCGCTTCTTGGCCAACACCATTGTTTTGTGTTGACAATTGCTGGCTTCTAAGATCCTTTAGATTTTCTATGGCCGATTTAATATCTAAAGCCATTTCTTATGCGTTTACAAGTTCATCCTTAATCCAATCGTACCCTTTTTCTTCTAGCTCAAGGGCAAGAGATTTGTCGCCAGTTTTTACAATCTGACCTTTGTAAAGCACGTGTACATAATCAGGAACTATGTAGTTGAGCAGTCTTTGATAGTGAGTTATCACCACAAAAGCGTTTTCTGGACTTTTAAGTTTGTTTACACCGTTTGCAACAATCTTCAAAGCGTCAATATCCAAACCTGAATCTGTTTCATCAAGAATTGCCAGTTTAGGTTCTAACATGGCCATTTGGAAAATCTCATTTCTTTTCTTCTCACCACCCGAGAAACCTTCGTTAACTGATCGATGTAAGAATTTAGGGTCTAATTCAACCAAGGCTGCTTTTTCTCGAATCAGTTTTAAGAACTCGTGAGGCTTTAAATCATCTAAACCACGGTGTTTTCTTTGCTCAGAAAGACAAGCTTTCATGAAATTGGTATTCGATACACCTGGTATTTCAACTGGGTATTGAAATGCTAGAAAAACGCCTTCTCTTGAGCGTTCTTCAGGATCAAACTCCAAAAGGTCTTTAGAATCGAAAGTAACTGAGCCTTCGGTTATTTCGTAATCGTCTTTTCCGGCCAAAACCGAAGCCAAAGTTGATTTACCTGAACCATTAGGGCCCATTATGGCGTGTACTTCGCCTGGTTTTATTTCAAGGTTAACTCCCCTTAAAATTTCGTTTCCGTTTACTGATGCGTGTAAGTTTTTTATGCTTAGCATGCTAATTTCTTTATCACTAAAATTTTTGTTCTTATCCTACGCTGCCTTCAAGGCTAATGGCCAATAGTTTTTTGGCTTCAACTGCAAATTCCATTGGTAGTTTATCTAACACTTCTTTGCTAAAACCGTTCACAATCATGGCAGTTGCTTTTTCATCATCTAATCCACGTTGGTTACAATAAAACAACATGTCTTCGCCAATTTTTGAAGTAGTGGCTTCATGCTCAATATTGGCCGACTGATTATCAACTTCTAAGTATGGAAAAGTATGAGCTCCACATTTATCTCCTATTAATAAGGAATCGCATTGAGAGTAGTTCTTGGCATTATCTGCCCTATTCATCACTTTCACCAAACCTCGGTACGAATTCTGGCTTTTTCCTGCTGAAATTCCTTTAGAAACGATTCTACTTGTAGTGTTTTTACCAATATGAATCATTTTAGTTCCTGTGTCGGCTTGCTGAAAATTATTGGTAACTGCCACTGAATAAAACTCACCAATAGAATTATCGCCGGTTAACAACACTGATGGGTATTTCCAAGTAACCGCAGAACCTGTTTCAACTTGAGTCCATGAAATTTTAGAATTGGCGCCTTGACAGATACCACGCTTAGTAACAAAATTGTATATGCCCCCTTTACCTTCTTTGTCGCCGGGATACCAGTTCTGAACTGTACTATATTTAATCTCGGCATCTTTTAAGGCCACTAATTCTACCACCGCAGCATGCAGTTGATTTTCATCTCTCATTGGTGCAGTGCAGCCTTCAAGATAGCTTACATATGCGCCTTCGTCGGCAATAATCAAGGTTCTCTCAAATTGCCCTGTGTTGGCGGCATTTATTCTAAAATAAGTAGAAAGCTCCATTGGGCAACGCGTGTTCTTAGGTATGTAAACAAAAGAACCGTCGCTAAAAACGGCCGAGTTGAGCGCCGCAAAAAAATTATCCCCAACAGGCACTACTGCGCTTAAATATTTCTTTACTAATTCAGGATGCTCTTGAATGGCTTCGCTAATTGAACAGAATATTACTCCAGCTTCGGCCAATTTTTCTTTGAATGTAGTTTTTACTGAAACACTATCGAGCACTACATCAACCGCAACTCCAGCTAAAATCTTCTGTTCTTCAAGGGGAATTCCTAATTTATTAAAAGTATCAATCAACTCAGGATCAACTTCGTCCATCGATTTTGGCCCCTCTTTTTTCTTGGGAGCAGCATAGTATGAAATAGACTGATAATCAACCTTTGGGTATTTAACGTTAGCCCAGTTAGGCTCTGCCATAGCTTGCCAATTCTCGAATGCTTTAAGTCGCCAATTTAGCATCCATTCTGGCTCGTTTTTTTTAGCTGAAATAAACCGAATGGTGTCTTCATTTAAACCAATTGGAGCAAATTCCTGGTCGATATTTGAAGTAAAACCATATTTATATTCACCCGATGTTACTTCATCTATTATTTGGTCTTCAGTTGCCATTAATCAGGTGGCTTTATTATTTAGATTTGTTTCAAACAACAAAGGTAGGCTATAAGAGTTCAGAGAAATAATAGCAAAAGAGAATAATGATGACTTTGGTCATTTTTTCAAATTTTAAGCACCCATTTTCTCATTTACCCCTTTTTGTTTAACAATCGCTACCTTTTGGAGTTATAAAAGTCATAATATTGATTCTTTGAACTTTTATCACCTTTGCACAAACTGCGGATTATGACTAACAAACCCCTCCTACTAACCCTGTTAGGTTTGTTGATTGGACACTTTTCCTTTGCTCAATGCGAGTACCAATTTCAACCTGACCCCGAACAAGGCCTTGATGCTACTTGTTTTAGAACTCCTATTTGTGAAATTAATGGCAATGCCCGTCCTTGCGACACCACCAACAGAGCACAGAGTCCACATCTCTATATGTCATCATTAAGTTTTGGTGGCGTTAGGGAACAAAAAAGGGCATTTTTAAAATTTGATTTTGACCAAATAGGTAAAGTTTCAAGCAAGTGCTTGCCTTCTAAGGCTACCTTAAATTTATACTACTACCAAAATGCTGCAACAAATGATGAACATCGTGGCGACAATGCCTTTTATATTGAGCGTGTAACTCAAGATTGGTTAGAAGATACAATTAGATGGATGTATCCAGCTTCTAGCTTTAACTTGAGAATGCCAGAAACTACCACACGTGGCAGAATTTTAGTTCCAGCCTCATCTTCAAAAACTTCGAACTACACCATTGATATTAGCGATATGGTAAAATTTTGGTTCGAAAATCCAGATAGCAATTTTGGGGTTCGCTTAATTCTTCAGAACGAAAATTTTGTAGACACTGGCACCCAAGTTCATTTAGCCAGTAGCGATTATCCCGACCCAAAATTAAGACCTATGGTAAGCGTTACATTCCCTTGCATGGAAGCCGATTTGGGGCCAGACAGGTTTATTTGCATTGGCGACAAAGCAGAATTAGAAGCCAATGGTGGTGCAGAGTACGAATGGTTTGCACTGGGTACTGGTAATGATGCACTTTCAAATACTACCGCAAAACGCCCAAGCATAACTCCTTCTGTTCTAAAACAGTCTTTTTACATAGTTTCAAAAATTGGAAGTTGCGCAGATAACGATACAATTGAAATTACTAGTGAAGCCCCCGGCACAGCTCGTATAATTAGCCCTTTAACAAAACCCTATGTTTTATGCCGTGGAGATTCTGTAGAATTAAAAGCTGATGGTGGTACCATTTACCAATGGGAACCTTCAGCAGGTTTGGCCAACCCTAACACTTTTACCACATGGGCAAAACCTGATACTTCTACAACTTATTTGGTAAAGGTTTCTAATCCTGGAGACAAATGCCCTGGTAAAGATTTTATTAGAATTGAAATTAATAATCAGCTTAGAACTGAATTAAATATAGATTCTGCAACTATTTGCAAAGGCGATTCAGTTTTACTAGAAGCAACAACAACCGCAACCGATTTTAATTGGACACCACAAAATGGATTGGTTAATAATAAGGCGGCAAGCACTTATGCAAAACCTGATGTTACCACTAAATATGTTTTAGAATCAAGTGCCGCTGGTTCTTGTTCAGATTTTGACACCGTTTTGGTTCGCGTTACTCAAGCAGCTGTTGTAGATGCTGGTAAAGACACCACCATTTGTGAAGGCGAAACTGTAATTCTAAAGGGATCTGGAGATGGAACCTTTGTTTGGAACAATGCCGAGACTTTAGATGATGCCTTCTTAAAGAACCCAAAAGCAACACCTACCACCACTACCACATATCAGTTAACTGTTGATGGTTCTGGACAATGCGATGGAACTGATGAAGTAACCCTAACAGTTGTAGAGAAACCAACACTAAATGTAAATGTTACAGATACTTTCTTATGCATTTTTGGAGACGGTGGAAATGGAGACCAATTGGTCTTAGAAGCCACCAACTCAACCAATGTAAAGTGGAGTACTGGCGAAGAGACCTCAATTATTCAATTTATACCAACTGTGGTTGGCGATGCCATTATTAAAGTAGTTGGCAATGAAGAATTAAACGGAATTGTTTGCTATTCTGACACCACCGAAATAAAAATTGCCGTTGACAATTGCGAAAAATCTGAGAAAATTTCACCACCTAAATTCTTCTCACCTAATGGTGATATGATTAATGATACTTGGGAAATTCCTGAGCTTACAAGATTTACCGAAAATGAACTTCAAATCTATAACCGTTGGGGTGAACTAATTTTTCAAAAAGAAAACTACGCTAACAACTGGGATGGAACTTACAGTGGCCAAGAACTTCCAGAAGATACCTACATATGGATTATTGAATTAACCTTTAGAGGGGAATCAGAAACCTACCAAGGCACAGTAACAATTGTTAGAGACCAAGATTCAAAATAGACCTAAAATGAATATTAGATATATACTCACAACACTTGGCCTTGTTATTAGTTTAATTTCAGCCAAAGCACAAGTAAACAGTTTAAATAGTCAGT
>JAGQWA010000224.1 GCA_020437725.1 Bacteroidota bacterium
ATCAACGGGTTTTATTTGCCGTTAAATTAAAATTTCAGTGAAAAAATATGCCAAAACGGTGAGTATCAATGCGGCAATAAAATTCAATATCAAGCCAGTTCGCATCATCGTTTTCATCGGAATCATTTCGGTTGAATAAACAATGGCATTAGGTGGTGTGGCAACAGGTAGCATAAAGGCAAATGATGCCGAAAGTGTCGCTGGAACCATTAAATAAAGCGGATTAACACCAGTGGTATTGGCCATAATAATGAGCAAGGGCAATAAGAGCTGAGTAGTGGCGGTGTTTGAAGTAATTTCAGTAAGGAAGGTTACGAACAAACAAATGCCTAAAATTATTAACCAAAGTGGCCAAGTGGCCAGCGGTTCTAACTGGCTGGCAATTACCTTATCAAGTCCGCTTTCTTTAAATCCAAGAGCTAAAGAAAATCCACCGCCAAAAAGCAATAGAATTTCGTAAGGCAACTTTTTTACGTCGCCCCATTCAATTATCTGTTTTTCAGCATTTTGTTTTGAAGGGATGAAGAATAACAGATTCACTAGTAGAATGCCAATGGTGCTGTCTTTTATCATATCAGAATAAGGAAACAAATCGCCCCAACCTTGCAACTCAACCAATCCTAAATCTAAATCTCTTCTGGTAAGCCAAAGTGCTATTAGCGCAAGAAAAATGGCAGAAACCACTATTTCTTCATAAGTCATTTTAGTTAACGATTTCACTTTCGCTTTCAAGTCGTTGGCAGAAACTTCAAGGTCTTTCAACCCAAAACTCCTTTTCAAATGCCAGAAAATGGGAATGAATAATATGATTGACACTGGCAAAGCAAATCGCATCCATTCAGGAAATCCAATGGCTTTAACGTCTTTAAAATTCTCTTCCCAAAGACTCATAAAAATTAGATTTGGTGCAGTGCCCAGCGGAGTGGCCGTACCACCAATACTCGAAGCATAACTAATTCCTAAAAGCAAGGCTATGGCAAACGCGCTTCCATTCTTTGATTTTTGGTTAACTTCTTGAATTACCGCAAGGGCTGGAGCAAGTAGTAAAATGGTGGTTGCCAAATTGCTAATCCACATGCTTAGCACAAACGAAGCCAGCATAAATCCCAGTAAAATTCGTGATGGACTAAAACCCACAACACCAATAATTTTAAAAGCAATTCGTTGGTGGAGTTTCCATTTTTCCATGGCGTAAGCCAAAATAAAACCAGCTAGAAAAAGAAAAATAATGTGATGGCCATATTGGGCTGTAACATCGCTAACATTGGCAATGCCAAGCATTGGAAATAAGCCTATTGGAAGAAGAGAAGTGGCTCCCAAAGGAATGGCTTCGGTAATCCACAAAGCGGCCATAAGCACAGTTACCCCGGCCATGGCGGCAATTCTAAAATCGTGGTTTTGCCAAACCAATGCCCAGGCCAAAAGCCCCAAGCCAACTGAAAATAGAATGTATTTTAATTGCTTTGGCAAATTGATTTATAAGTTCACAATCTTAAAAAGCATTTCTTTAAGTAGCTGTGCACTATGTGTGTTTTGCGAACCAATTCCTTTCGACTTCAACTCGTATTCTCTAATAATTTCGAGAACGGTTGAAAGCTTGTAACCATAATTTTTTATGCTAACACGAAGCCTGTTCATCATCCACTCGTTTATGCCCAATTCGCTGCTAGCTTGCTTGCGCTGCTGGGCTATTGAAACTGCGTAAGCTTGCGAAAAATGTGTGTATAGAATTGAAATGATGCCAATTAAATGCGAAGTTTTCATCACGGTTTCAAAGTATTTAATTACCCGAACCAATTTCACTTTATCGCGATTTGCAAGTGCATCTTGAACTTCAAAAACATCAAAGTCTTTACCAAAACCAATGTTTTCTTGTACGTGTTTAATTTCAATTCGTTTAAGGTCTTTCTTAATATTAACCTTATCAATCTCGTTTACAAGCTTTTGAATTTCTGTGCCTTGAAATTCAATTAATAAATCGAGCGCCGAAGCATCTATGCTAAGACCATGGCTTTCTTGTAGAAATGCTGGAAACCACTTTTTAAGCTGGTAATCGCGCATGGGATTGCTAGCCATTACACAAGCATTTGCCTTTAAAGCCTTATAAACCTTAGTGGTTTTATTCATGGCTTTGTTTTTATGGGCTAGCACCAACACAGTAGAATCAACAGGCCTTTCGCTGTAGGTAATTATGGAATCAAGATTTTTAAGATTCTGTGCTTCTTTTACAATTACTACAGTTCGTGCACCCATCATGGGGAATTGCTGTGCCAACGCAATTATCTGGTCGCCAGTGGTGTCTTTACCATAGGTTACAGTTTGGTTAAATGAACGTTCGGCTTCGTTAAGTGCATGGTTTTCAATATACTTGGTAATAGCATCTATAAAATACGACTCTTCGCCATGAAGCAAATAGAGTGGCCTAAACTTACCTGCTTCTAGTTCTTTACTAAGTTTATCGAACGTTATTTCCATAGGGCGAAAATAGAAGTACGTTTATTGGTGTTGTGCTGAAGTTTTACCCATTTAGTTTTTGTGTAATAGCCTCTAGTTTTTCTTGCGAATCAGCCAGTTTTTTGCGCTCCATGGCTACAACTTGCTCAGGAGCACCGTTTACAAACTTTTCGTTTTGAAGCTTCTTTTCAATGCCCATTATAAATTCTTTTAAGCGTTTTGCTTCATCTTTTAACTCTGCTTTTTCGTTGTCGTTAATAGATGTGCTGGTGCTTAAATCAAAAAGCTGATCAGTACCAACCAAAAATGAATTTCTTCTTTCAGGTGTTTCATCAGCCAATTCAACCGATTCTAGATTAGCTGCCGATTTTAATAGCTCAGAAAATGATTTATAAAAGGCTTCATCTTGAGATTTAACTACAAACGAAATGGTGTGTTTTGGCACTATGTTGTTTTTAGTTCGGTAATTTCTTATTGCGCTTATCAATTCATCAGCCTTTTTATAGTTGGCTTCGCTGGCTTTTTCCAGATTAGGATAAGCACTGGTTGAAATGGTTTCACCATCGGCTCTTTTGCGTAAAAGATGATAAATCTCTTCAGTTGCAAAAGGCATAAATGGGTGAAGAATTCTTAAGCACGACTCAAAGTGAGAAATCACTTGCTCATACGTGGTTCTGTCAATTACCGTGTCTTTTTTGGGTTTAACCCATTCCAAGAGATTAGAACAGAAGTCGTTCCAGATGGTGCGGTAGGTAATTTGAAGTCCTTCAGAAATTTTATAGTCGCCATAGGCACTATCAATTTCCTGAAGGGCAACATTTAAACGGTCATTAAACAATTGAAGAGCCTGCTTATTTCTCTTTACAATCCAATCGGGAGCGTCGTCAACAATTTTATCGAAGTCAGTCCATGTTTCAATCAGCTTAAAAGCATTCCAAATTTTGTTGATGAACTGGCTACCTTGCTCACAAAGCTTTTCATCAAAAAGCAAATCATTACCAGCGGGCGAACTTATCAGAATTCCAAATCGTACACTATCTGCACCATATTGTTCAATGAGTTTAAACAAATCAGGCGAATTGCCTAATTGTTTTGACATTTTTCGACCCAGTTTATCGCGAACCAATCCGGTGAAATACACGTGTTTGAAAGGTTTTTCGCCACGGTATTCAAAACCCGCCATAATCATTCTGGCAATCCAGAAGAAAATAATGTCAGGTGCAGTTACAATTACATCAGCAGGGTAGTAGTACTTAATTTCATCATTATCTGGATTGGCAATTCCATCAAAAACACTCATTGGCCACAACCATGATGAGAACCATGTGTCAAGCACGTCTTCATCTTGATGTAAGTCTGCCATAGTCCAATTGGCATTTATGGACTGCGCTTTCTCAAGCGCTTCGTTTTCGTTCATGGCTACTACAAACTCGCCATTTGGTAAATGCCAAGCCGGAATTCTATGTCCCCACCAAAGTTGTCGACTAACGCACCAATCGCGCACATTTTCCATCCAATGGCGGTAGGTGTTTTTGAATTTTGCTGGGTGAAACTGTACTTCATCGTTCATAACCGCATCAAGAGCTGGCTTGGCCAAATCTTCCATTTTACAGAACCATTGCAACGAAAGTTTTGGCTCAATTACCGCTCCCGAACGTTCTGATTTTCCTACTTTATGCTCATAAGGTTCGGTTTTGGTAAGCTGGCCAATTTCTTGAAGCTTATCTGCTACTTTGGTTCTGGCTATTTCGCGGTCTTCGCCCACAAAGTATTCAGCCTTCTCATTTAAAGTGCCATCATCATTCAAAATATCAATAACCGGCAGGTTATGAGCCAGACCTAGATTGTAGTCGTTAATGTCGTGAGCTGGGGTAACTTTTAAACAACCGGTTCCGAATTCCATGTCAACATATTCATCAAGAATAATGGGGATTTCGCGGTTAACCAATGGCACAATTGCCTTCTTGCCATGCAGATGAACAAAGCGCTCATCATTTGGATTTATGCATATGGCCGTATCTGCCATTATGGTTTCGGGGCGTGTGGTAGCAATGGTTAAAGTATCATTACTACCTACAATTTTATAGGCAACATAATAAAGCTTGTCTGTGCGTTCTTCATGATATACTTCTTCGTCAGAAACTGCGGTTTTGGCCTTTGGATCCCAGTTAATCATTCTAACGCCGCGATATATTAAACCTTTGTTGTAGAGACGGTTAAATACATCAATTACGCCTTGGTAGCGTATTTCGTCCATGGTAAAGGCTTCGCGATTCCAGTCACAAGAAACGCCTAGTTTTCGCAATTGCTGAAGAATAATGCCACCGTATTTATCTTTCCATTGGTGGGCATGCTCTAGGAATTTTTCTCTTCCAATCTCAAATTTATCAATGCCTTGTTCTCTTAATAGAGCAACCACTTTGGCTTCTGTAGCAATAGATGCATGGTCGGTTCCAGGAACCCAGCAGGCATTTTTGCCTTCCATTCTGGCTTTTCTAATTAGAATATCTTGAATGGTATTGTTAAGGGTGTGCCCCATGTGCAAAACCCCAGTGACGTTTGGCGGCGGAATGAGAATGGTGAACGGCTCACGATTATCTGGTTTTGATGAAAAAACATCGTTTTTCATCCAGTAGTCGTACCAATGGTTTTCTCTTTCGGCCGGAACGTAATTTTTTGGGCTTGCCATTTTGTAATTAGAAATTGAAAATCTTGTGAAAATTGGCGCAAATATAGAAGGTTGCCACTGCCAATTCGTTTGTTTGTGGGCTTGAAACACAACCAAAAGTAAATTTGACAATTATGGAAAATCTTCTTACCAAATACGAGCGGAATTATAGTGAGGAATCATTTTGGCAAAAGCTTAAAAAGCAGGCGCTTAAGGCAGGTGTGCAGGTGGTTTATCTTGCTTTAATACTCTATTTTGTGTTTATCGATAAAAAAACACCCAAACGGGCTAAGATTATTGTGGCATCGGCTCTTGGCTATTTCATTCTACCAACAGACCTTATTCCTGATTTTATTCTCGGTGTAGGCTATTCTGACGATTTAGGCGCTTTGATTTTAGCGGCAAGTCAAATAATTTCAAACATTAACCCTGAATATAAGGCACAAGCTCGCGCCAAATTAAAAGATTGGTTTGGTGAAGTTGATGAAGAAGAGTTGGCTGAGCTGGAGAACAGGTTGTAGTTTAATAGCTTTTTGGAAAAGAATGTTTAATTGCCGGAAGTGAACATTTGGTAATATTTTGGCCGCTAAGTAGTAATTTCACTCTTGCTACTTTTGAACTCTTAGGGCTAAAACT
>JAGQWA010000225.1 GCA_020437725.1 Bacteroidota bacterium
TTAGCAAGGGCTTAATGTATAATTACTTTAAAAGCAAAGAAGAACTTATGCAAGCCATAATGGAATCAGCTTTTGTTATTGGCGAAGAAATGATGGCTGGAATGCAACATGCAATTACCCCACAAGACAAAATTCGGTTTATTATAGAAAGTAGTTTTACATGGGCTACCGAGCATGCTGACTATTCAAAAACCATGATGCAACTGGCACTTCAGGTAGGTAAATTTCCTATGGTGCAAAAAATGGTTGATGCTAAAATAGAAGGCTTCAAGACAATATTTGTTCATCTTTTTGAAGAATTGGGCTTTGAAAATCCTGAAATGGAAGCCTATTGCCTTGGCGCTTTGTTTGACGGAATTGGAATGCAATTCGCATCTGTTGGAGATAAAATTGGATATGAACGCGTAAAAGAATTTCTCATTGACAAATACTGCAATAAAACTTTAAAGAATGAAAACTAGGCTATTTCTACTATTCGCTGCCGCCATGATTGTTATGGCCATGAGTGTTGTAAATGAAAACAAACCGAACCCAAAAGAAATCCTGAAGAAAACTGAAGAACAATCTCAAGGCAAATCTTCAAAGGGTAAAATGACCATTGAAACCATAAGGCCAAAATGGAGCACGAGCATGACTTTAACTAGCTGGAGTTTAGGAACTGAATATGCCTTAACCATAATTAATGAACCAGCTAAAAACAAAGGGATCGGCACCCTTAAACGCGACAAAGAAGTTTGGATGTGGTATCCAAAAATTGAGAGTTTAACCAAACTCCCCCCTTCTATGATGAGCCAATCATGGATGGGAACTGACTTTAGCAACGACGACTTAATTAACCAATCATCGCTAATTGACGACTATAGCCATGAAATGGGCAAAGATTCAACCATCGAAAAAAGAACCTGTTGGAAAATTACACTTACACCAAAAGAAGATTCAGATGTGATTTGGGGCAAAATTGAAATGTGGATAGACCAAAAGGATTATCTGCAACTTCTTACCAAATTTTATGATGAAGATGATGTGTTGGTAAGCAAAATGGAAGGCTCTAACATTAAAGAAATGGGCGGAAGAACCATGGCCACCAAATTGGTTATGACACCAATTGAAAAAGAAGGGCATAAAACCATAATGACTTATAATGAGCTAGAGTTTGACATTGACATTGAAGAAAACTTTTTTACGCCCCAACAACTAAAAAGAATTAGACCCTAATGATGCTTTTTAAGTTAGCATGGCGCAATGTTTTTAGAAACAAGCGCCGAACGCTTATTACCATGGCCATGGTAGCTCTGGCCGTGTTTTTGGCAATTTGCATGCGCTCTATGCAACTGGGCACTTACGATCAGATGATTGATGGTCTGGTTAAATACAGCACAGGATATGTTAGAGTAAGCCCCGTTGACTACCAAACTGACCCCGACATCAATAATCCAATGGTGGCGGCTAATGCCTTGCCACAAAATACTTCAACAATTGGAATAAAAGCAGCATCAAACAGGGTTGAAACCATGATGTATGCCTCTTGTCATGGCCAAGGCGCACCGGTTCAAATTCTAGGAATAGACGTTGAAACTGAATCAGATTTACTGGGCTTTACCGAAAATCTTGTTGATGGCGAACATTTAAATGCAAACGATCATGCCATATATATAGGCACCGGTTTGGCTAAAAAAATGGAATTAGAAGTTGGCGATTCTTTAATCGTTCAAGGGCAAGGCTATAGGGGTTCCATTGCCGTTGACAAGCTTCCTATTAAAGGCATAATTAAAATAAACAACCCAGTTGTAAGCGAAATGCTTGTTTATGCACCAATAAGTGTGGTTAGGAAAATTCTTGATTTGCCTAATGAATTCGCTAGCTATCAAGCCATTCATCTTAAAAAGGCATCGAAAATGAAAACGGTTCAGCAAAATCTTAAGAACCAATTAGATACCATCAAAGTAGATGTAATGAATTGGCAAGAAATGAACCCCGAACTATATCAGGGCATTCAAGGTGATGCCGTTGGTGGTTTGGTAATCGTATCAATACTCTACCTCATAATTGCCTTCGGAATTTTTAGCACCATACTAATGATGACCACCGAACGTCAATACGAATTTGGTGTACTACTGTCAATAGGCATGAAAAGACTCAAGCTCGGGTTTATGGTCATTTTAGAAATTCTGTTTATCTGCCTAATGGGTCTCGTTCTGGGCGCGCTTCTCGCCTTTCCATTGGTTTATTATGTGCACTTAAATCCTATTGAATTTGGCGGGCAGGCTGCTGCAAGTATGAAAGACATGGGATTTGAACCCGCTATGTTTACCACCATTGATTTTAATGTAACGCTTACGCAAGCATTGTTATGGTGCTGAGTGTTTATCCGCTTATTAAACTTTTAACCCTAAAGCCGGTACAGGCCATGAGAAAATAAAACTTGATATGAATACTGTACTAAAAATAGCTTGGAGAAATATTTGGCGCAACAAAGTGCGAAGTTTCATGGTTGCCGCAGCCATTACCATTGGCATTTGGTCAGGGGTTTTCATAGTCTCCTTTTCTAACGGTTTAAGCAATCAGCGAAAAGATGCCATGTTAAAATCAATGATCTCACATGTTCAAATCACCAACAAAGATTTTCTAGACAAATACGAAGTAAAACATCTATTAAAACCTACCATCAACCTTGATGCAATTGGGCAAAATGAGCATGTTTTAGCCGCCAGTCCACGTATAAAAATCATGGGTGCAATGGCAAGCACTGCTCGCGGCAGCGGTGCATTACAACTTATTGCGGTAAATCCTGAGTTAGAAAGCCAGGTTACCGACATGCACACCCGATTGGTTGAAGGTGAGTATTTGAAAGGAACAAAGTCAAAGGCCATTATTATAGGTCAAAAACTGGCTGAAAAACTCAAAACTGGACTTAAAAAGAAAGTAGCCATTAGGTTTATAGACCATAATGGCAACAATAGATCAGAGAGTTTTAAAGTAGTGGGTATTTTCAAATCAATTTCATCAAAGTATGACGAGTTAACTGCTTTTACTCGAATTGACGACATGAATAAAATTCTTGGCGTTGAAGGAGAATATCATGAAGTAGCACTTTGGCTAGATAACCTTGAAAATGCACCTGGTGTTGTATCTCAACTTCAAACCCAATACCCTGATTATGAAGTGAGAGATTGGAAAAAAGTGTCGCCAGAATTAGGCTATACAGATGATATGATGGGCATGACACTCTACATTATTATCGGCATTTTTATGCTAGCCTTGGCCGGTATTATCATTAACACCATGCTCATGGCCATTCTAGAACGCAAGCGCGAATTAGGAATGATTCTTTGTGTAGGCATGAATAAAACCAAAGTGTTTACCATGATTATGTTAGAAACCATAATGCTTTCGCTTATTGGTGGAATTACGGGTGTGGCCTTGGGTTATCTAACCGTTTCACATTTTGGAAATGTAGGAATTGACCTTTCAGCGCTCGAAAAAGGGATGGAAAGTTTTGGTATGAGTACCATGGTTTACACTGAAATTCCAATTACTGACCTTGTGAAAATTACCATTATCGTATTTGTAGTAAGCTTATTAGCCGCAATAATTCCGGGCCGTAGAGCAATGAAATTAAAACCTGCCGAAGCCGTAAGAGCCATTTAAATTCAACTTAAAATTCAAGAAAATGTCAATTATATCAACCAAACATCTCAAGAAATATTACCAAGACAAATCGGTTACAGTTAAAGCCCTAAATGATGTAAACTTTCAAGTTTCAGAAGGAGAATTTACGGCAATTGTTGGCCCATCTGGCTCTGGCAAAACCACTTTATTAAACATAATAGGCGGTTTAGATAGTCCAACTAGCGGTTCGGTAATTATTGATGGAACTGAAATTACCAACTTAAGCGACAATCAATTAATAGATTATAGGCTAAAGCACATTGGGTTTGTTTTTCAGGCTTATAACCTAATTCCAGTTTTAACAGCCAAAGAGAATGTAGAGTTTATAATGCTCATGCAGAATAAACCACGCGATGAGCGAGAAGAACGCGCAAATGCTTTGTTAGAAGCGGTAGGATTAAAAGACCAGATTAAAAAACGACCTGGAGAAATGAGCGGTGGCCAGCAACAAAGAGTGGCTGTAGCAAGGGCTTTGGCATCAAAGCCAAGATTTGTATTGGCAGATGAACCCACTGCCAATCTTGATTCAACTTCAACCGCCACCCTGCTCGACATTATGGCCCGACTTAACAAAGAAGAGAACACCACCTTTATTTTCTCTACACATGATCAGCGCGTAATAGACCGTGCGCGCAGAGTTGTTACCCTAGAAGACGGACAAATCATTAGCGATGAAACGCGTTAAACTCTTCATTTTTACAATTCTGCTTGTTTCTTCAAGTGCTTTTGCCCAAGACAATTTCACGCTGAATGGCTATGTAAAATACATGCAAACCAATTTCTTGGTGAGCACACCAAGCACTACTCTGTTAACCGACAATCTCATTCATAACCGATTAAATGCAAAATGGTATGCTTCTGATAAGCTTCAGTTTTCAGTTGAGTTGAGAAACAGAGCCTTTTATGGCGAATACACCAAGTCAATTCCCAATTATGGTGATTTGCTTGATAACGATCCTGGCTTTGTTGACATGGCGTTTACGTGGGTAAATGAACCGTCTTTTATCCTTCACACCATGATAGATAGAGCCAATTTCACCTACCAAAGCAAAAAATGGAATTTAAGGGTTGGACGCCAGAGAATTAACTGGGGTATAAATACCGTTTGGACTCCAAATGATGTGTTTAATGCCCTTAACTATTTAGATTTTGATTACGAAGAACGCCCAGGCTCTGATGCCGTAAAATTTCAATACTATTTAGGCGATTTTTCGAATTTAGAAGTGGCCTTCTCTCCTGCTGATTCAATAGAAGGAAGCATTGCTGCCATTAAATATGGAACCAATTATAAAGGCTATGACTACCAAATTATGGGTGGTTATTACAAGCAAGATTTGGTTTTAGGGGCAGGTTGGGCCGGCAACATTAAATCAGCCGGTTTTAAAGGCGAAGCCAGTTATTTTACTCACCAAAATGCTGTATTTGATTCATTTGGCAACTTATCAGCCACGGCATCAATAGATTATACTTTTAAGAAAGGCTGGTATGGCGGCGTTTCATTTTTATATACAAGTGGTGGCACAACCAAGTCTTTAGCCGGAAATAGTGCACTTCAATTGCTGGGAAATAACTTGAGTGCAAAACAGCTAATGCCAACCCGATACACTTTCTTTCTTATGGCTAGCAAAAGTTTAACAGCGGCTTCTAGCCTTAACCTTTCTGGAATGTATGCGCCTGGAACCAATTTCTTTTTGCTTTTCCCCGCCATTACGTATTCAATCAATAATCAATTTGACTTAGACTTTGTAGCACAAGCATCGTTTATAGAAATGGCCCAAAAGCTACAACATGGCGGTAGTGGCGTTTTTGCTCGCCTTAAATGGAGTTTTTAAATAAAATCGACAATTTGTTTAATAAAAAAAAAAAGGGAACCAGATGGATCCCTTTTTTTGCTTTATATTCTATTAAAGAAAATTAATCTGTAAAGTTTAACCTTACTCTACCCCATTGGTTAGCTTTAATTAAAACAGTTTCGTTTGGTTGTTGGCCATCTTTATTGGCAAAAGTTGTGTTGTAAGCATAGAATGTATATTCTCGACCGGCTCTAATGTCAGCCAAATAATAAACTCCTTCTTCTGGAT
>JAGQWA010000226.1 GCA_020437725.1 Bacteroidota bacterium
ACCTGCCAAAAAATGCCTATTTGGCAAGTGTATCTGTACCTGCAAATCAGCAAGCCCTTGCCGCAATTGGGGTAAGGGCTTTTTATTGGCTTTCTATTGCAGATAGAACCAATTTGCCTTTGGTTAACAACCAATTACAATACACAGCTGGTAACCAAATGGTACTCGAACTTTCAATTGCCAATGGCATGAAAAGTATTGCCCAAAGCCAATTAGAAAATTTTGGTGCCGAAATGCTCGAAAACAGAATGCCCAATATGCTTAAGCTTAAAATTGATGGCGGTAAGGTGCAAGAAATTTTCAATCTGCCTTTTGTTACCTTCATTTCTGAAAGCAGCCAAGAGTTTGTAGTTGACAATAGAGAAAACCGGCAAACACAGCGCATTGCTCCATTGCATTCTTCGAGTTTTGGGTTAAATGGCAATGGAGTAGTAGTAGGTGTAGGAGATAACAATTACGTAGATGAGCATATTGATTTGCTGGGTAGAAATTATTCTAAAGTAGCCAAAACCACCTTAGTAGAGCCTAATAATCCTAGCCATGCTGTGCACGTTTCTGGAACCATAGCCGGTGCAGGCAACGAGAATCCAATACACGCAGGTATGGCACCAAAAGCCTTTATTATTAACGATTATTTTGGCGATATGGTGGCCACTATACCACAGCTTTATTTAAACAATCGAGTATCTATTGGTAACAATTCATGGTCTTCTACAGGTATTAGTTGCTCAAATTATGGCAACTACAATAGCAGCTCAGAATCGTTAGATGAACGCCTTAATGAGTTTAATAAGGTATTGCAGGTTTTTTCGGCAAGTAATGAAGGCGAGGTTACTTGCAATGGCGTACCCACAAACTATAGAACCGTTTCAAACGGTTATAATGTGGCCAAAAACGTTTTAACCGTTGGTGCAGCTACACATTTAGATACTATAACCAGTTTCTCTAGTCGAGGCCCAGCCAGAGATGGCAGACTTAAACCAGAAATTGTTGCAACTGGTGCTGGGGTTATGTCGTGCAAATTAGAAGATGGCTACTATAGCTCTAATGGCACAAGTATGTCGGCGCCAACCATT
Source organism: Bacteroidota bacterium (assembly GCA_020437725.1). Lineage (GTDB taxonomy): Bacteria > Bacteroidota > Bacteroidia > CAILMK01 > JACPUW01 > JAGQWA01. The sequence goes on from JAGQWA010000226.1 coordinate 1,077, forward strand.
TCGGGTATTTCGGCGCTACTTACACAGCGCTACAGGCAATTAAACACAGGCAATTTGCCACACGCTGCTTTGTTAAAAGCAATAATATGCAACACAGCAAAAGACATGGGCAACCCCGGGCCAGATTATAAATACGGTTTCGGAATTGCCAACGCCTATAGAGCTTTACAAGTTTTAAATAATGGCCATTATGCAAGCAATTCTATTGCAAACAATGCCACTCAAACCCAAAACATTGTGGTAGGCAGTAATGTGGCAGAGCTTAAAGTAATGCTCTATTGGTCTGATAAAGAAGGTAGCACCAACAGCCAATTTGCTTTGGTTAATGATCTTGATTTAGAAATAGTAGATCCCAACAACAATGTGGTACTACCATGGACACTTGACCACACCATTGCCAACGTTGCCAATTTGGCCACTAGAACCAGAGATAGCATAAATAATATTGAGCAAGTAACTATTCAAAATCCGGTTCAAGGCACTTATACAATTAGAGTAAAAGGAACCGCAGTAGCTTTTGGCCCACAACTGTATTTTACGGTTTATGATGTGGTTCAAAAAGGAATTACGGTTACCTATCCCTTTGGTGATGAAAAATGGGTACCTGGAGAAACAGAATACATTCGGTGGGATGCCTTTGGTACTGGTAGCAACTCCTTTAAAATTGAATATTCTACAAATGGTGGAAGCAATTGGAACACCATAAACGCCACCGTGGCCGACTCTGTTAGACACTATGAATACACCGTGCCAGCAGTAGCCACCCATGAATTTAGAATTAAGGTTTCGGCCAACAATACTGCCTATACCGACGCCAGCAATAATAATGTAGTGGTTTTAAATCAACCCAATTTAACCGCAACTAAATTGGGTGCCGGTGCGGCCTATGTTTCATTTAACAGCATTACGGGCGCAAATAGTTATAACGTGCTTTCTTTTAATAATGGAAGCTGGAATAAAGTAGCACAGATAACAACCACCAGTGACACACTAAAAAGCCTGCCCGCTGAAAAACGAGTATGGTTAAGTATAGAACCAGTTATGAGCAACGGAACCAAAGGGAGGCGATCAATAGCAAAGCTTTTAGATTTATCAGCCGGAACTTGCCCTTGGCCACGAGATATTCAAATTGTTGAAATTTTGAGCCCAGCACCTTATGGCCGCGCTGGCACTAGCGATTCAATGACCAGCACCGACCTTGTAACCATTAAAGTGAAGAATGTAGGAAACAATGATTTAGACAGTTTTGAGATTGGATTTGTGCACGATTTCTGGAACACCAAAACCGAAACCGTGCGCCAGTTTATAAGAAAAGGCAATGAGCTAACCGTAACATTTGCAAGCACGGTTGACAATTCATTGGCATGGCAACATAACTTATCGGTTTGGGCTAGTGCTTTTAACGACACCCGAACCAACAACGATTCTATTGAATACTACACCATTAAACACCGTGATAATTGGGGCGCCTTTTTGCCTTTTAAAGAAGATTTTGAATTTTGGATGGACACCTTCTACATGGGCTATTCGCCAAGTATAAACTTTAGAGACGATATCGATTTTCTTTCAAGCAGCTCTCAAGGTAGGTTAACAGTTAACCAATTTGATGATTTATTGGTGAGTGGAAATAGGTCCCTAATTCTAGACAAAAACCGAGGTATTTTATCATCGAGCAGCCAACAAATATTGCAATACACCTTAAATATGAAGGCTTACAAAGATTCTAGCGTGTATCTTAAATTCAAGTTTAAAACATTTGCCGATGGCGGTGATTTTGACGATGCTGTTTTTATAAGAGGAAACGACACCTGCAATTGGTTGCAACTTTACCAAATACCAGCTGGGGGAAATGGAACACTAAAACAAGCCAACGACCTTAATATGGCCGGCCTGTTGGCTGCAAATAACCAAGAGTTTACAAGCAGTTTTCAAATAAGATTTTCTCAAAAAGGTGGTGGCGCAACCATAACATCAACTGCTAGCGATGGTATTGCTTTTGACGATATTGAAATCTACCAAAAAAGCCCAGACTTACAAGCACTTTCAATTGAAAGCCAAACTGCCAGCACTTGTTATTCTTCAACCGAAACAATTGTGCTTAAAGTGGTAAATCTTTCATCTAAAAACCTACAAAGCATTCCTGTGGCATATAGCATTAATGGGGGCCAGGCCATTACAGAAACCATAAATGCAATTAATGCTTTCGATACCATCACTTATTCTTTTAATACAACGGCCAATTTTGCTATTGCCGGAAATTATACCATAAATGCCTGGGTAAATTTTGGACCCGACACAACCAATACCAACGATTCTGTTTTAAACCATCAATTCTTTGCCACTGAGAATATTACAGCCTTTCCTTACTACCAATCATTTGAAAATAATAATGGTAATTGGATTAGTGATAACAACATTTGGCAATGGGGAACTTCTAACCAAACAGCATATCAAACCGCATCAAATGGAGTAAAATATTGGGCTACTGGCTTAAATTCAGGCTATGGTTTTAACCATACTTCTTATTTGGTATCGCCTTGTTTTAATCTTTCGCTTTTGGGCAATAATGTGGTGTTTGCCTTCAACCAAAAAAGAGAAATGGCTCAAGGCGATCAGCTATATATTGAGTATTCTGAAGACGGCCTTGCTTGGACCAAATTAGGGGCGCAAGGAAATGGCAAAAACTGGTACAATCACGCATCTAACTATTGGTTTGGCGATACTATTGGTTGGCACACTAGCCAAATTCAGTTGCCAATGGGTTCAATCAATGATAAATCGGCCGTTCGTTTTCGCTTTGTAATTGTTGCAGATGCTTCTGCCCATGCATATGGCTGGCAAATTGATGAAGTATTTGTTGGCGAACTAGGAAACGACATTGAATTATTGAGCATTGAAAATACCATTCACGTATGCGGAAGATCAAGCACCGAAACCATATCTGTAAAAGTGGCTAATAATGGTTCATCGGCTCAAACCAATGTGCCTATACGGTACAAAATAGATGCACAAAATGTGGTGCAAGAAACCATAAATAGCATATCAGCTGGCGATACTATTATTTATCAGTTTACCACAAAGGCCAATTTTTCAAGCCCAAACACATACGTTATAAATGCTTGGGTAGATCATTCTAGTGATAATTATGTGCTAAACGATAGTGTTTTGGGTTATAAAATCCATTCGCACCAGCAGGTTTCAACCAATAATTTTTACGAAAACTTTGAGAACAACAACGGCAATTGGTTGGCAGAAGGCCAACAACAAAACTGGGAATGGGGAGCACCAAATTATGGTGCACTAACAACAGCCGGTGAGGGAAGCAAAGCTTGGGTAACAGGACTTAATGGAGGGTATTGGCACAATTACCAGGGCTATCTATACACCGGCTGTTTTGATTTGAGCAATTACTCATCGTTGCCCTACTTGTCTTTTAAGTTATTTAAAGAACTGGCACCTACTACCGATCATTTTCTAATTGAATATTCAGAAGACCAAGTTAACTGGACCAAACTTGGGCTAAAAGGCCAAGGTGGAAACTGGTATAACAACGACAATGATTATTGGAGTGGCAATGAAGCCATTTGGAAACAGGTTTATTATGATTTTCCTTTAAATACAATTACCGATTCTAGCAAAGTGCAGTTTCGCTTTGTTTTAAAAACAGACCAATACCACTCTGACGATGGCATTGGCATAGACTCATTTGTGCTAAAAGAATTGGGAAAAGATGTGCAACTTTTTGCTATTCTAAACCCTTCAAATGGCTCAAACATTGGCTTAAGCGCAACTACTGCAATTAAAGTAGTTGTAAAGAATAACAGCAACCAAACCCTTCAAAATGTTGCAGTTAAATATCAAGTAAACGGGGGCAGTGTGGTGGCTCAAAACATTGGGCAACTTATAGCTCACCAAACAGATACCTTAACCTTTGGTACTACGGCAAATCTTAATGCCATTGGTTTGCACAATATAATTGCTTATACAGATTATGCTAACGATGCCAACCGCAGCAACGATACTTTAAGCTTTCAATTCAGAAACATTCAACAAGTTACCAGTTTTCCGTATAAGGCAGATTTTGAATCAAACAATCACTTTTTTGCCGAAGGAACCCTTTCGTCTTGGCAGCGCGGCACACCAACAGACAACAGAATTAATGCCGCAGCAGTTGGCACCAAAGCTTGGGTAACCAATCTTAGCAATAATTACAATCAAGGCGAAAAATCATACCTATACACACCCGCTTTTGATTTATCAGGAATGAACGGTGACGCTTGGGTGCGTTTTTATTTATATCGCTATTTGGGCACTAGTTCTTACGTAACCTTAGAGTACTCTGACAATAATGGCTCTACTTGGACCCGTTTAGGTTCTACCAATTCAACCCAAAATTGGTATAACTCTCTTAATTCTTGGAATAGCTTACATACTGGTTGGCTGCAAACGCAACATCTAATTCCAACCGGCAGTATTAATAATTTAGAGCAGGTTCGATTTAGGTTTAAGCTAGATGCAAGCCCACATTTTTCGACAAACGAAGGTTTTGCTGTCGACGAATTCGAAGTGTTTGAACTGGTAGATGATGTAGAATTGGTACAGATAATAACACCGAATGCAAACGAAACCCAGGGTCAAAAAAGCATTCAGGTTAAGGTGGCAAATA
>JAGQWA010000227.1 GCA_020437725.1 Bacteroidota bacterium
ATTATCGCTCATATAGATCATGGTAAATCTACACTGGCCGATAGGCTTCTAGAGTTTACCAAAACCATATCTGACAGGGAAATGACTAACCAAGTTCTAGACGATATGGATCTTGAACGAGAACGTGGAATTACTATTAAAAGCCATGCTATTCAAATGAATTATACGCATACCGATGGGCAAGAGTATGTGCTTAATTTAATTGACACACCTGGCCACGTTGACTTTAGCTACGAAGTTTCGAGAGCCATTGCTGCTTGCGAAGGAGCGCTATTAATTGTTGATTCTACTCAAGGAATTGAAGCCCAAACCATTTCAAATCTTTTTTTGGCATTAGAACATGATTTAACCATTATTCCTGTATTAAATAAGGTTGATTTGGCCAGTGCAATGATCGAAGAAGTTACCGACCAAATAGTAGATCTTATTGGTTGCGATGCAGAAGAAGTAGTGCTTGCTAGCGGAAAAACGGGTTTTGGTGTAGATAATATTCTAACAGCCATTGTTGAACGAATTGAAGCACCAAATGGGCAAATTGATGCGCCATTACAGGCCATGATTTTTGATTCTGAGTTTAATTCGTTTCGTGGAATAATAGCTTATTATAGAATATTAAACGGTAAACTAAACAAAGGCGATAAGGTTCGGTTTGTAAATACCAAAAAGGAATATGAAGCCGACGAAATTGGGGTGTTAAAACTTACCAAAACGCCTAAACAAGAAATATCTGCTGGCAATGTTGGGTACATTATTTCTGGCATTAAAACAGCAAGCGAAGTAAAAGTGGGCGATACCATTACCCTTGTTAATAATCCATGTGGCAACGCTGTAAAAGGTTTCGAAGATGTTAAGCCAATGGTTTTTGCCGGTATTTATCCCGTTGAAACTGAAGATTTTGAAGACCTTAGGGCTTCGATGGAAAGGCTGCAGTTAAATGATGCATCGCTGGTTTTTGAACCCGAAACATCTGCTGCACTCGGTTTTGGTTTTAGATGCGGTTTTTTGGGTCTTCTGCACATGGAGATTATTCAAGAACGTTTAGAACGAGAGTTCGATATGAACGTTATTACAACCGTGCCTAACGTTCCATTTTGGGTAACCAAAACCAATGGCGATGTTTTAAAAGTTACCAACCCATCTGATCTACCAGATCAAGGCTCTATTTCAAAGGTTGAAGAACCATTTATAAAAGCCCAAATTATTACTAAAAGCGATTATATAGGTGCCATAATGAACTTGGTAATGGACAAACGTGGCCATCTAGTTAACCAAGTTTATTTAACACCAACCAGGGTAGAAATGGGGTTCGAAATTCCTATGGCCGAAATTGTATTCGACTTTTTCGATAGATTAAAGTCTGTTTCTCGAGGTTACGCATCTTTAGATTATACGCCAATAGATAACCGCGAATCGCACCTGGTTAAATTAGATATTAGATTAAACGGCGAAGTGGTTGATGCTTTATCGGCCATTATTCACAGAGACAAGGCTTATGATTGGGGCAAGAAAATCTGTATTAAGCTAAAAGAATTGTTGCCAAGGCAACAATTTGAAATTGCTATTCAAGCTTCTATTGGTGCAAAAGTTATTGCAAGAGAAACAGTTAAGGCCTTGAGAAAGGATGTTACTGCCAAGTGTTATGGCGGCGATATTAGTCGTAAGCGTAAACTTCTAGAAAAGCAGAAAAAAGGTAAAAAGCGAATGAAACAAGTGGGTAATGTTGAAATTCCACAAACCGCATTTTTAGCCGTTTTAAAGCTAGATAGTTAGAGAACGATTTAAGTTTTCGGTGAATTAGTTAAACCAAAGTCACCGATAGGTTAAGTTTGCTCGAAACACTTACTTAGATCTTGTTTATTTGTCAAAATCTGCTCGTTTTAAGCGATTTGGTCCTAAATAATGCGGTTGAATCCCATCAGAATAAATCAGGAAAATATTTTGAAAATGCTGAGTTTATTAACTCTTTTGAAATAGATAAAGAAACTATTTCAGCATTTACTTTTTCGCATGCAATTGTATTTTCTAACAATCACTCTCTTAGCGAGATATACCAAATTCTGGCTCCATTTCAACTTTCAAAAAGCAAGATTAAACTGCTAAGTGAAGGTGATTTGGAGACACTTTTTTTGGATAACAAAAAGGCTTTAATACCTTTTTTAGACGATTTAGTTTTAAGGTATTTTGGCACAGCAATGCCAGACTCGACAGCTAAGTTTGGTACAGATTGGAAAATAGCATTCGAAAAAGAGCTTATAAAGCAATTTAATGTACTAAACCACACATCACTCTCTGATATACCTTTATTTATTGAAAATAATTTGGTTAGGCTATGCGATGAATGCGGATTTGAATCGGCGTGTATATTGGAAGTAACTACAAATGGTAAACAAGTAAGGCAATTGGCATCGTCGCATAATGAGCCGTTTAATAAAGCCACAATAAAAACTCATCCAACTTCCCTAAAACAGTTATTTTTCGATGCCATATCTAATGGTTTTATTGAGTTTAATAATAGAAACCTTGAACAATTTGATCTGTTAAAAGAACTTTCAAAACGAGTAAAAAGTCAGTTAAGTAATTCTATTCTGTTTCCGCTTTACACAAGGCAGAAAGAGCTGGGTTTTTTATTTTGCAATAAGCTAGATGAAATTTGGTATGCTGATTTATTAGAGGCATTAAGCCTTAATAGTTTGCTATTTACCAATTCTTTAGAAAGATTAATAAATGAGCGCCAAAGAATAGCGAGCGAAGTAAAGTTTAATACTTTGGCAGAAAGTGCTCATGTAGCCATATTTATTAGCGATAATTATCGAATTGTTTTTGCCAACGAATCAGCAACTACAATTACGGGGTATAGTTATGATGAGCTCATGTCGAAAAGCATAATTGAAATTCTTGACGAAAAGGAACAAGAAAGTGCACTAAAAAGCGGAGATAGATTAAAAGCGGGGCAAAAGAAATTTGCCAGAAACGAACGGAAAATTATTACGAAAAGTGGAGAGAAAAGATATATTGACATTACTAGCAACATTATAGAATTTAACGGCCGAAAATCCCTTTTAAGTGTTGCGTTAGATGTTACTGAGAAACACAAAACTGATATTGAACGTTTAGAATTAATAGAGAGACTAACCGTTCAAAATCAAGACCTTGCGCAGTTTTCATACATCACTTCACATAATTTACGTTCGCCAGTAGCAGGTATTCTTGGATTAGTGAACTTGCTTAAACTTCAGAATATTGAAGACGAATTTGTGAATGAAGTAGTTGATAAAATTAAACAAGCAAGTCATAAACTCGACAACACTATAAGAGAGTTAAACGAAATAATTTCTGTAAGACAAGTTGGTTCTAAAAAAAGGTCAAATGTTGACCTTATCGAACTTGTAGAAGGAATTTTAGCCCAGTATTCTGAGTATATAAGGAGAAATGGAATTTTAATTAAGTATGATTTTAGTAAGTGCAATGCAGTTTACGTCGTTTCGCCATATTTAAAGAGTATAATTGAAAATCTCATTTCTAATTCGCTCAAGTATTTAAGGCCAAATGTGGTTCCTACCATTTCAATTTCAAGTATGCAAAGTGAAAATGGTGTAACCATTACAGTTACCGATAATGGCATTGGCATTGACATTGAAAAATATAAGAGCCGATTATTCAAGTTTAAACAACGTTTTCATCGTGATTACGAAGGCACAGGTATCGGCTTATATTTGGTTAAAACACAAGCTGAAGCTTTAGGCGGAACCATTATGGTAAACAGTACTGTAAATAAGGGTTCAACCTTTACACTCAAATTGGGTGCTGATTCAATTGTAAGCAAGGTGGTAAAACTCACATAGTCCGCTTATCAAAAGCTCTAAGCGTGTAAAGATTCTCCAATTTATTTTTATCGGGAGCCAATTCAAGTTTCTTAAAAAGATGATTAACTGCAGTTTCAATTGAAACATTTGGGTAGCCATTATCTCTGGCAAAATGGCAAAATTTCATGAGTTGAAAGGCATTAAAAGCCCTGAAAATTCGCTTTCTAAATGCGGCCTTTCCTGAAGTAGCTTTTTGAATTTCGAGAACTTTATTGGTGAAAGTCCATTCAACTAAAAACTGCTTTAGTGCAAAAGATTGTTTATTTACAAAAGCACTTATACCTGATTCAGAAAGCCCAAAAAGGCTATCAACTTCAGTAAAAAAATCTGCTAATTGATTAAAAGTATGCGGATTATAGGCCGTATAGTTTCCGTCTTCAATAATTTGATTCACGGCTTTACCAGTTCCAAACGGAACCCTATCTGACTGGCGTGGTGAAGCAAAAACCGTGGTTTCATTCAATTCAGAAAAATTGCCAAGCTCAATAATTTTTTGCAGAAAATAGAAGTCTTCGCCGGCTTTTCTTCGATTCATTCCACCTTGTTGTAAATACACTTTATTGCAAACAGCCATTGCTGAGCCAATGGTTTGGTAGGCCCACGGAAAGCCAATCAACTTTTGCATGTTGATGAAGTACCGCAAGTAGAGTTCATAGTCAATAATGGCATTCTGAATTTCAACCGATTCGCCATGAATGGGATGTTCAAAATAGATACTTGCCGCGTCGCAGTTTGAGTTTCTAAAATGGGCTTCAATGGCTACAAAGTAGTTTTCAGCTACAGTGCAATCAGCATCAAGATTTATAATAATTCCTTCTGCTGGCAATCTTCTCGCCGCCTCATCCATTCCAATTTTGCGTGCTAAACCAACACCAGCATGTTTTTTAGGAAGGCTGGGAAAGTTGAAAACATGATAGTTTTCAAGTCTTTGGGCATTTATCCATGAAAGAGCTTCTTGAAAACAAATTTGGTTTGTGTGCTTTATTCGTTCGTCAACGTGCTCTCCCGCATTTATTATGGCAATAACTTCAAACTTGGATTTTGGTTTGTTGCAAGCATTTAAACTTCTGAAAACTGGTAGGAGTGAAGCTTCGTTAAAACAAGGAATAACCACCACAATTTTCAGCTCTGAGACCGGATCGTCTTCAATTAATCTCTCAGTAAATGCATGTTTTTGGAAGTAATTGGGCATTGGTGCAAAACTAAAGTCAACGAGAAATTTACCTTCGCTACATGAAGCTAAACCTTGAAGTGGCCGTACCAAGTTCTCAAGCTTGGATAGACTGTGTGCTAAGCAGATTTGATGAATTTTTGGTTGACCATGCCGATTGTGAGCGAAAAGCCAGTAGCATGGCCATGAGTTTTGTGGCCAAGTACCCTGATAGAGTGGAGATAATTCCTGAATTAATAGAAACTGGCATTGAAGAGCTTGAGCATTTCAGAGATGTTTATGAAATCATGGAAAAACGTGGCATTACCCTTCCTGAACGCATGGCTGAAGATCTTTATGTAAAGGAGCTGATTAAAAGATGCCGACACACGCGCGAAGAGCGATTCATTGACCGAATGTGTGTGGCTTCGGTAGTTGAAACTCGTGGAGCTGAACGATTTAAAATGGTGGCTGATAATATTCAAGATGAAGAGCTAAAAGCTTTCTATAAACGACTTTGGACTTCTGAAGCCAAACATGGCCACATCTTCGTTAAAATGCTTCTCAATTATTTCACAGAAGACCAAGTTTATCCAAGATTAGAATACTTAACTAAAGAAGAAGGGGATATTATTCAAGGCTTGGAAATAAGGCCGGCATTGCATTGAAATAGTGCTTTAGTGAATTAGTTTGTTAGTGTTTTAGAATTAAATAGTTAATAAG
>JAGQWA010000228.1 GCA_020437725.1 Bacteroidota bacterium
ACAATGCATTCAGAATCCTTTTTTCTGAGATAAATGGTATTTTCATCAAACTGAATCTGCACACTTTTACCTAGGTGCTTTATGGCAACTATGTTATAAAAACTTGGCCCTATGTAAACAGTTGAATCTTGGAACTCTCCCGGATGCTTTGCATCAGGAACCACAATAACTTCATTGCGCATAAATGGTTTATGTGCATTTAATTGCTCAATTCTTTGGGTTAATTCTGTGTCTTCATAAACTTTATAAGCTGTTGAATTCTGTAATAATGCTCTCTCTAATTCATTAGCCATACAAGCTTTGGTAGCATCATAAATCTCAGATAACTCTGATTCTATTAAATCTACTTCTACACTACCATACACCCAATCAAAAAGCTTAACACTGGTCGGTATAGAGTCTACTACTCTAGAAAGATTACCTCTACTATTTAATAGAGATACAGACTTGTGCGGTGTATTATGAACTGTTTTTTCTGCTAATGAAAAGAGTGCTAAAACCAATTTAAAGGTCTCCTTATCTAGCACTTTCTTTACATCGTCTATTTTCACAAAGTACATGGCAAAAACGCCCATGTCAAAACCATCAACAATTAAGTTATAAAGTGGCGCTATACAAGTTATCTCCCTTTGCTGCTTTGCGCTTGTAATGTTATTGAATCTACAAGTTGCTTTAAGTCCTTCGTATAATTTACTTTCGTCTATCTGACCAAAATAATTTGTATAATATTCTGGCAGCATCTCAGTTTTAAGGCTATCGTTTAAATAAACCTTTATCTCACCAGCTTTGTAGGCTCGGTGAATTTTAATAAAAACCCCTTCTAATTTCTCACTAACAATCTGGGTATGAGCACTACTTGTAGGTAGGTATTTGTTTTGCGAGAATGCGTAACTGCTACTAAGCAGCAACAATGTTGTAATAAAAACTCTCATCTTAATAACACTTTAAATTACTCTGCCATTTTTTTATGATGAATGCGCCCTTTTTTCACCTCTACGCTGTTTCCATCTTTATCAAATAAAAAGCCTTCAAATTCTATTTCTAATTCTTCATCATTGTTGGTAATAACTTCTAGAGTTAAATCTGAATAAGCAAGTGTTGTAGGGCTGGCATTCATATAGATTTGGTCAGCTGGTTGTCCGTTCCACTCATCAACCCCAAAACTTAAACTTACTTGTTGGCTGTTGTAAGTTCCTTCAAGATCAGATCCTATGTTTAGCATTCCCGTACCGTGACTACCGGTTCCTTGAATACCTATTGAGCCTTCTGCCGGATAATTAATAGTGCCAGCATGGGCTTTCCATCTTACACCATCAATTTTTGCAGTAAAAGTGCCACCAGCCCAAGAGCGAGTTCCTAATACTCTTCTGCATGATGTTGAGCCAAATACAACTGTTGCCAAAAGACCCAAAATAAATAGCTTTTTCATGTTTTTGTTTTTTCTTATTAATGACGTAAAACTATGTAGGTAAGCGCCTTAGATAGAGAAAATGCAACGAATGGCTCGTAGATGTAAACGAACTACCAAATAATGAATGTGAAAAGAAAAAGCCCTTTTCTGGTCATGCCAAAAAAGGGCTTCTCAAACAAATAAAATGAGAAAAATATGAAACGATTTGCCGTATTTAATCTATTATCAACTTATGGTGTTGGGTGTAAGAACCTGCCGTTAATTCTACAATATATTGGCCTGACGCTAAGGTGGTTAAATCAAGGTTTTGGCTAGCAAATTCGTTAAGAAGCAACACACCTTGCAGGTTGTAAACTTTTACTTGCACTGGTTGGCTCACTATTATTTTATCCTTAGCGGGGTTTGGATAGAAAGATAGGTTTAAAGTTTGTGTTCGTCTCTGCTCATTCACAAACAAAGTTCTGACTGGGCTATACTCGAACTCACCGTTATAATCTACTTGTTTTAGGCGATAAAAGACGGTCGATAGTCCATGATCGAAAGACGATACACCGTGATCTGTGAAATGATAACTTTGAACTAACTCGGTTGTTCCATTGCCTTCTACAATGCCAATCTGGCTCCATTCTTCTCCATTAAATGAGCGCTCTATTTCAAAATGGCTGTTGTTGAGTTCTTGTGCCGTTTCCCAGCTTAGTTGAACTGTTTTGCCTTCTTCTACCCAATTGGCATTGAAATGGGTGAGTTCTACTGGAAGAACGGTACTTTGATTACCTACAACGAAAAAGTAAGAGCCATCCATTCCATTAATTGTTTGTGTAATGGTATATGGCCCTGAACCTGTTTTTGTTGTAACTCCACCGGTATTCCAGCTATTGTCAATTCCTTCTTGCCATTGAGAAAGGTTTATAGCTGTTCCAAGGTTTTCTTCATCAGAACTATTCCATTGAAAAGTAATGGTAACATCGTGCGTAGCATTAGTCGTAATTTTCCATGTATTGGTTACTATATTGTTACTCACTTGATTCTGTGAAGTTTCGGGATTTTGATAAGCTAAATCAGCCACACTAACTTCAAATAGCTCTGAGCCATCACAATCGGGGCACTCTATGGTAACAGGAAGATATGGATTAAAACCTACATCAAAAGTTTTTGCATTTGCGTTTAGGTAGGAGTTTAATGTACCATCACCTGATATTTTGAAATATGAATTAGCTCCTGCTCCTGTTGAGGTTCCTGATAAGTAAACATCATTATCACCTAGGTCTATGTCTCCGTTAGTAAACTCTACGCTTTTGAAATACATTTGGTCTTGTATCCCCAAATCACTGGAATTGTCAACTTTAATATGAGCAATAATGGGTTTATTGATCCATTGCTTGCTACTTCCAGCAAATGCAATTTTGCCAGCACCTATATCTAGGGTATCTCCCGAGTTATTTATAAAATTCTCATCAAGAGTAAGGGTATAGCCAGATTGAACTTCAACCTCTGCACCACCACCAACTTCTAAATTACCTAAACTAATGTTTGCGTCAACTGAAGGGTCGTTAGCGGCACTGCCACCTACATAAACATCAGCCCCACTACCAGGTAGCCCGCCGCCCCAATTTGCACCTTGCATCCAAGTTGATGTACTCCCTAACCATTGCTGATAATCTTCACTTATTTCATCTGCACCAATATCGGGTTTAGAACCACCTCTGGGGCGAGCATCGCCATCAATATCAGTAGAGATTCCATAGCTATCATCACCTTTGTTGGCAAGATTGGTTCCACCTAACCTTAAATTTGGAGATGTTGAGTTTGTACTAACAAATTGTGGATCTATAGCAATTGAATTGTTATTTGCCGTCGAAACACCATTTTTCCATCTAGAAAAAGAAGTGTACTTCGTATAATTCCAATAAAACTCTGAGCCTTGGTAATTATTATAATCTATAACCGGCACTGCTGAGTAAAAGCTTAAATTAACACATGAATAATAACTATCAAAAACATTATTTACTATTACTCCATCACCATAGCAATTATTCATATAAAGTGCAAATCGACCAGGTGTTGCTGAAGTAGTTAAAACAGAGTTGTGAATTATTTGATAATAATTGGTATAATATATACTCACGGCATAATTATACCCTGTGTGAGTAATTAGATTGTTTCTAAGCACAGAAGTATCCCCAGTTGAATGGTTATATTTATTTTCATATTGCATATACAATGACTGCCCGTTAGAAATGATTTCATTTCTAATAATTTTTGAATCTGCACAATAAGTGGCACTTATACCTACAAGCACATCGTTTCCGCCTAAGTAGCAATGCTTTATTGTAGCCTGTTTTTGCCTTGATATTGTTATTGCCCTTGAGCAGCCATCCATTCTACAGTTAACAACTTTGTTGTTATAACCTGGGGCTTGAGTTATGCCATAAAAGTAAACCCCATAAAGCAAATTTTTGAAACGACAGTCTCTTACCACTGTATTATAGGCAGCCGGAACTGTTAAAGTACTTGTGTTTTTGCCTTGTGTTTTAATACCATAAGTTGAATTTGTAACCGAACTGCAAACAAAATAGCAATTATTAAATTCTACATTATAATTAATACTTGCTGTTGGGTGCATATAAATAAAACAGCCCGAAGTGCTTAACAGGTTAAACCGTATACCATAAATCTTCAAATGATCTATTCCGGTTAGGTTAAATATCCCATCGTCGTATGCTGCTGTTGAATATTGAATTATAGGCCTTTGCATTGAGTTTAATGGCCTTAAAGTAATGGTGTTTGTTTCAGAAGTGCCAGCAATATCATCAAGTGTTATTTGTTCGGTATAAACACCATGCGCTAGCATTAGAACGACTGGGCCGTTTATTCCATTCGCATCTAAATCTGAAAATGCCGCCTGTATAGAGTTATAACTATATCCACTTCCATGTCCAATGGAGTATGTGCCGCTCAGTGGTGTTGCCAGAATTAGATTACTAAGCAGTAGCAAACCTGCTATTAACAACAATCTTGGCTTCTTAATTAAATAATTTTTCGCTTTCATAACTTCTCTTATTTGTTTGTTTACGAATCGAAAATTGCCTTTTAAACGGACGAAAAGTTTAGCATGTTAACCAATCGCACATTTTTGTAAACCAACTGCCTACAATAGTTATTGATCTTATTGTTAACCTCTTTGCTTAACCAATGGCTTTACATTTTGACTAGGTTGGTGTTTGTATTGTTTGACTTTTCAGATTTCAGGTTCCAAGTCACATGGTGGCAAAATCCAAAGGCGGCAGAGTATGGACGTTAGACGTTTGACTTTAGATAAAAAATACATTTTATATTCTGATTGCGACAGAAAAGACCTTGACACTATGACCAAGATTACTGCTGAATCTTGTGGTAAAACACAACATTGTGCTTGGTTTATCTCCCATTCCTTTCTTTAAAAATCGCACACAAAGGTTGAAGTGGTAGAATGTGTGCCTGCCTTACTTGCCCTGCTCCCTAACAACAAGCGGTAAGTGAATGACCATAGGCATATAGGTATTGCAAGCCTACAACAGTTAGTTAGACTTTTTGAGTTGATTTCAATGGGTTAATTATTTTGCTTAGTGTATTCAATAACTTAGTGTGATTGGCAATGTGCTATTTTGCATTGCTTATGTATAATCTCTTTACCCAATAGAGCACTTAAGGCCTACTCAATTACCTTTATTTTTGACTTTATGCAAACCAATCAAGGATTCGCTCTATTGTTTCAATTGATTTGCTCATTATTTTATATTTATTTATACTCTCGCCATCATTGTGCATTGTAGCGCCAGTATTTATAAACTTAACACCAATAAAATCGGCAATAGCATTGCCTAGGCTTTCAATTTCATAGCTTCTTAGGGTACTGCCATGCGCGTTTACAACACAATATCTTTCTTCGCTCCTAGTCAAGACAAACAGCCTTCTTTCATGCATTCTAATCCCTATAATTTGCTCAAAGTCAAATTCTTGTAAAAGCTTGTTTGCTCGGGTTCTTATTTGCCAACAAGCAGTTTCTTGTTTAAAAATGTGCTGAAACTTTTTGTTTAATACACTGACTTTGAAGTTTAGGATAAGCAAGACCAAAATTGCAATTGCGCCAAGTGGAATAACCACTAAAGCAAAACCAGTTTTGTGCAAGGCTATGTATGCGAACAGCGTGATAATAAAACCTAGAATTACAATAATCATATTAATAGAATGACCAATACTTTTGCGCGCAATATCAGCGTTTTGGCTTAATTGATCTTTAATCCTAATGGAGCCATAAGATTCGCGTATAATTGGAAA
>JAGQWA010000229.1 GCA_020437725.1 Bacteroidota bacterium
TTGATGAATCATGTCTAAATGGCTGCCGTTTACAGTTGGCGTAACCGGATTTCCAACCACGGCATAAATATTAAGATCGGCTGTCCAAAGAGTTGGGCCAGTGAAATTAACTCCAGGTATATACCCACGGTTAGCATCTAAAATACCTTGAGATGTGGCAAAGTTTCCATTATCACCAAATGCCAAACTGGTGGCTAAGGCCATAAAATGCCAAGCATTGCCATCAATTCTATATTCAGCCTCTTGATCGCTTGTGCCGGCGCCATGCACAATTACAGTTGAAGCGCCTGTACGTTCAGTTCCAGGGTTTAACACCCAAAGTTCATTTGGTCTATCAGGATCTGGGTTAAACTCTAAATCATTTGGGCTTAAAACTCCATCGAGTCTGTCTAGCAAAACAGTATATTCTGGGGGAGTGGTTCCATAGTTGGCTTCAACTGCTTTTGGATAAAACTCAGGGATGGTGTTTATTTTCACTACTGGCTCTGTTCCATCGGGACCTTCGGGTCCATCGTCTTTTCCACACGACGTTATAATAGCTCCACAACAGACTAAAACTAGGAGAAATAATAAGTTAGAGTTCTTCATATTGAATATTGATAACGCAAGTGTAACCAAAGGTCAATCAAAAATGTTCTATACACAGCTTAACAATTCTAAAGACCCGCTTTGTTTCTACATTTGAAAGGCCTTAAAATTTCTAAATGCACGCCGAAGGAAATCTGAAGAAAATGAAAACCCAAATGCAAAATGGGTTAATACAGTATTCGCTCATCTTGGACAATGAGATTAAAATGAATGACCTGATAGGACACACCATCAAACTCAGCTTTGGTGGCAGAATTAATTGCGTGTCGTGCGGAAACATTACCAAAAAGGCATTTGGACAAGGTTTTTGTTATAAGTGTTTTATAAGCAGCCCCATGAATTCAGAATGTATTATTCGGCCTGAGTTATGCCAAGCACATATTGGCAAAGGCCGCGATGCTGAATGGGAAGAAAAAAACCACAACCAACCACATGTAGTTTACTTAGCGCTTACCAAAGGGGTTAAAGTAGGTGTAACTCGGGCTGACCAAATTCCGACACGCTGGATTGACCAAGGCGCGTGGAAAGCCATTGTGCTAGCCGAAGTGCCTTACCGCCAAATTGCTGGTGAAATAGAAGTGGCTTTAAAAGAGCATATGGCTGATAAAACCAATTGGCGCGATATGCTTAAAAATATCGTAAGTCCAGAAATAGATCTTGAAGAAGAGAAAGAAGAAGCCTTAGAACTTCTGCCAGAACCGCTACAAGAATTCTTTTCTGACAATGATGATGTTTGGGAGTTGAATTACCCAGTAGAAAAATACCCAGTAAAAGTAAAAAGTATTGGCTTTGATAAAATGCCCGTTGTTGAAGGAAAGCTTTTTGGAATAAAAGGCCAATATCTCATTTTTGAAGACGAGCGAGTGCTAAACGTAAGAAACCACAGCGGCTATTTCATTCAACTAGAAGCATAAATGCAAGAACCCAAAAGGCTATCTTATTTATTACCTAAAATAGAAGGAAATACATGGGTAATTGGCGATGTACATGGCTACATTTCAACCTTAAAAGCGCTAGTAGAAAAGGTAATTGCTGCTAAAAAAGGTGATCAGCTCATATTTCTAGGCGATTTGGTAGATCGTGGCCCCAATGTAAAAGCTACTTTAGATTATGTAATGGGGTTGAAAGCGCATGGAATAGATGTGCATTGCATTCGCGGAAACCATGACGATTTGTTTGTAAAGTCATACCACGAAAGCACAACCAGAACCAATAAACGCTTCTTGTTTTTACAGCCTTCTTTACCGTTAACAGCCAGTTGGCTACAAATGGGCGGCAAGGAAACATTGCAAAGCTTTAATGTAGAAAAGGTGAGTGAAGTGGATCCTAAATACATTGACTTTATTGACTCTCTACCTTATTTTATAGAGTCTGAAAACTACTTATTTGTGCACGCTGGTTTCGATTTTGAATCGAATAAACCTTTTGAAGATACCAATGCCATGATGTGGATTAGGCATTATAAGGTAGATTTAGAAAAGACAAAAGGCAGAAAAGTAATTCATGGCCATACACCTGTTTCAATAGACTTTATTGAAATGTTGGTTAAAAACAACGATGAGAACTTTCTAGTGCTCGATAACGGCATTTACCAATCTGAAAGAGAAAAAGGCAGGTTAATGGCATTTAATATTAATACCAGCACCCTAAAATGGCAGATGAACTGCGATTAATTACTTATTCTCCTTAACATGTTTAATAACAATAGCTGTTGCCGACTGCGGTACTTTCTTAAGTACCTTGTTTATGGCATAAAGCTGATAATCAATGGTTTTACCGGCTTCTTCGTTAGCTTTTTCTAGCTCGCCAACCGTTACTTGATCTTCTATTTTTATCTGATAGTCTATAGACTGGCCGCCTTTGTTAAAGGCAGAAACGGTGGTTCTCAATTCTACAGCCATATTAGATAGGGTGTTAGAAACCACTGGGCCGCCTGGTTCTTTAAGCTCAACGCCCTGTGGGGCTGCATGGTCTATTTTTATTTCTTGAGGCGGTTCAGGTTCGCCTTGTTGTGGCGTTGCCTGCTCACGAATCATAATCATTGGCATATTGATAATAAACTGCTTTGGGTCATTCTTAATACTCTCTGGACTTTCAACATAACTGGTTGATAATCCTTCAGAAATTAGTCCTTTAGCCAATAAAGATGCTACTTGATCGCTATACGACATGGGATCTAGAGGCATGCTCATCGGGTTCATATTAGCCGGGTCTGGCATGTATTCAACCGGCGAATGACCAACTAAATACATATTAGTTCCTTTAAGAAATCTGGTTGGGCTGCAAGCTTGCAATGCCACTAATACTATGGCTGAAAGTATAATTCTGGTTTTCATAATCAACTTAAACTGGTTTAAACTGCTCAAAGGTTTCTTCGCAGTTGTTGCAATAATAAATAGCTCGGCACAATGTTGGACCAAACGGACTAATCTGCGCGGTTTTTTCGCTTTTACAGCGTGGACAGGTAGCTGCAGGTGGTGCTTCTAAATTAAGCTCGCCACAATAGGTTTTGGGAGATGAAAGACCTACTTTTTCAATGTCTCTTCTACCTTTCTCAGTTATCATGTTTGTGTTCCAAGTAACTGAAAGATCAATTTTAACGGCTACATGATCAACCCCCATTTCTTCTACCCTTTTCTGCACATTTTCGCGCATTACGGTAAGTGCAGGGCAGCCAGAAAATGTTGGAGTCATTGATATAGTCACCTCATCTGGCCCCACAATGTCAACTTTGGTAATAAGGCCTAAGTCAACCAATGAAACGGTTGGAATTTCAGGGTCTTTTACGTCCTGCAACGCTTGTAGTATGGCTTCTTCTGTGAGTAATTCTGTATTTGGCATTATTAACCCGTTTTGTAGAATAAACTAAAGTAACCTACAATGGTTCATTAAAAATATGACTTTGGTTATGACCATTAATTCTGCAAAATGGTTGCATTATTTAGAAAGCAGCTGCTTGGGTTTAAGAACAGTTACTTTTCCATATTTCTCAAGTTCTTTTACGTCTATACGTTTCTTGTCTCCAGCAATTGCAATTATTAATGGCTCTTCTCTAAAAACCATTTCATAATAGTTCAAAATGTCTTCAAATGTTAGGTCTTTATACCTTTCTACCAACTCAATTCTAGGGTCGGTATGGTAGCCCATATCTTGCATTTTAACAATATAGGCCGATCTATCTCTAAAATTTGGCACATCGGTTTGGGCTTCATTTACCAAAAACTCTTTAATCATTTCTAGCCTTTCTTCTTTAACAGGCATTTCCCTAATAAGGCCATTAAATACTTCAATGGCGTCAAGGGTTTTATCGGCTTGGGTGCCTAGCATTCCGTAAAATTGACACGGAAACTCGTTTGAAGCAGGTGCATAAACTTGAGCACCAGCCGAGTAAGCCAAGCTTCTGTATTCTCTAATTTCTTGAACCACCAAACCAGAAAAACCACCGCCGAAATACATGTTAAAGGCATCCATATTGCTTTTTTGCTCTGGCTCAAAATAGAAAGGGTTAATCATAAAATACACTTGGCTTTGGTTCACATTTTTCTTGTTTACCAGAAAAACCTGATTCTCGGTGTAGTTCTTTACCTTTTTGTAGTATGGAACCAAGCCAAATTTTGGATTGTTGTTCCAGGCAATTGCATCTTCTAATTGGGTTTTTATTTCTTCTGCCGGCAATTGCCCAACATAATGTATTTCAACATTATAGGTTTGATACTCCTTATACTTTTCGATAATGGCTGTTGATTCAAGATTTTTTATTTGCTTTAGGGTTAACCTTTTTAAATAAGGCGATTCATTTTCATATCTCAAGTATGAAAACAAGGCTTGGGCAAGCTGTTCTGGTTGAGACTTTTCAAGTTTCCTATCGCTCTTTGCCAAATCGTACAATGTGCTCATTTTGTCTTGTGGCAAGCTGGGGTTTTGCAACAATGCGTTTACCAATGGTAATGCTTTGCTAAAGTTTTCTTCTAGTCCTTCAAGCTGAATAGTGAAATAGGTTTTTTCGGCAGCTATGCCACAACTAATTCCCAACTTGGCAAATTCATCTTTTAATGCCTTTGCGTCTAGTTTGTCGGTTCCGGCATAGTTCATCATTGTGGCCACGTGTTCTGCCATTGGCTCTACATCGGTACCAATTCTGAACTTAATATTTAAACTAAAAATATCGTTTTTAGGGTTTAAAGTATGGTAGAAGAAAGAGCGTTCGCTAAATGGCAATTGTTTAACATCTTGCTTATAGTTTAATGGAGTAATGTTTAATTCACCTGATTGAATTGCCATAAGCTGTTTGCCATACTCAGATGAACCTTCGTTTTTTGACACTACGGGTTCGTATTCTGGCTTTTGAATTTTTGCTTTGGCTGGAAATCCGGTACTTGAATAAAAACTTAAGTGGTTGTCGCCATAATATTTCTTGGCAACCTGCATAATTTCTTCTTTAGAAACTTTTCTTATGGCTTCGCCCTTGGTGAAAAATCCGCCTAAATCTTGGCCACTTAGCTCAGCATTTACCAGCGATAAAACTACACTCTCGTTATTTTCAAGTGACTTTTGATGGTCTACATAAAGAGCGGTTTTTGCAGCTTCTAACATCCAATCATCAAAAGCACCACTTTTTATTTTGCCTATTTCGTCCATAATAAGCTTCTCGGCATCTGCATGTTTTTGGCCAATAATTTTTGGAATAAAAAATAGCAATGTTGCACCAGCGTCTAAATAGTCAATTGGAATTACCCCTGCGCCCATTATTTTATTGTCTATCTGCAACTTATCTAGCAAGCCAGATTGGCTCGAATTGCTAAGCATGGCATGAAATATTTCTAAAGCCAGCTGGTCTTTATGGCCCATAGGAACTGTATGAAAACCCAACCCGCCAACTTTAATAGGGCTTAATTTGGCTTCTATCAATTTTGCGCTTTCAAAGGGATCGGTATTTACTCCCTTCAGGGTTGGAATTTTTCCTGTTGGAAGATCTCCCCAGCTTTTCTCAATGAACTTTTTTGCGTCGCCAGAATTAAAATCGCCACTTAAAACGAGCACCATGTTATTAGCTACGTAATAGGTTTTAAAAAACTCGTACATCTTAGTTAGCGACGGATTCTTTAAATGCTCAACTGTTCCAATGGCTGTTTGA
>JAGQWA010000022.1 GCA_020437725.1 Bacteroidota bacterium
GTGTTACCAGAATTCTTTTTCTTAGGTCTTCTATACTAAATATATGTCTAAAGGTTTCTAGAAACTTTTTCATGAAGAATTAGAGTTTTGTGGCCGTACCTCCTTTAGCTTCGATTGCTTCGGCTGCAGTACGTGAGAAAGCATGTGCAGATACTGTAATAGTAGATGTTAGTTCTCCTCCACCTAATATCTTAACACGGTCGTTTTTAGATGCCAGTCCATTTGCCTGAAATTGGTCAAAGCCGATTTCGGTTGAACCTATTTTGTCAGATAAAGCTTGCAGTACATCAAGATTAATTGGCACGTACACTACCTTATTAATGTTCTTAAATCCAAACTTCGGAACTCGTCTTTGAAGTGGCATTTGACCACCTTCAAAACCTCGTTTCACCGAATAACCAGATCTTGATTGAGCGCCTTTGTGTCCACGAGCGGCAGTTCCGCCTTTTCCTGAACCTTCGCCTCTACCAACTCTTTTACCTTTATGTACCGAACCTTTGGCCGGCTTCAGATTACTTAAGTCCATTGTCTTAATCTTCTATTTTAATCATGTGATTAACCTTTGCTACCATTCCTTTTATTTGAGGCGTAGCTTCGTGCGTAGCGCTTTTCCCTATTCTTCCAAGACCCAAAGCAATTAATGTTCGCTTTTGATCTTCAGGTCGTTTAATGGCGCTTTTTATTTGTGTAATTTTTATACTTGCCATTGGTTTAGCCGTTATATACTTGTTCTAAACTTATACCTCTCATTTTGGCAACTGTATAAGCATCTCTCATACTTAATAATGCTTTAATGGTTGCCTTTACAACATTGTGAGGGTTTGATGATCCTTTAGATTTTGCAAGTACGTTCTTTATACCTGCACTTTCAAAAACTGCACGCATTGCACCACCAGCAATTACTCCAGTACCTTCAGCAGCAGGTTTAATAAGTACCAATGCTCCACCAAAACGCGCTTCGTTCTCATGAGCAACTGTACCATTGTTAACTGGTACTCTTACTAAGGCCTTTTTTGCATCGTTTACACCTTTTGTAATGGCTTCTGTTACTTCTCTTGCTTTACCAAGTCCAAAGCCAACAATACCATCTCCATTTCCTACAACAACAATTGCTGAAAAGCTAAAGGTCCTACCACCTTTGGTTACTTTGGCCACACGTTGGATACTTACTACTTTTTCAGTAAGTTCAATTTCGCTCGACTTTATTCTTTGAATATTATTATTCATGATCTACCATTAAAATTTTAAACCTGCTTCGCGAGCTGCGTCTGCTAATGCTTTTACTCTTCCATGATATAAATAACCATTACGATCAAAAACCACAGCATTAACATTAGATTGAAGAGCTTTCTCAGCTACCAATTGACCAACCTTTTTGGCGATGTCAATTTTATTACCATCTTTAGAAAGAGATTTTTCGATAGATGAAGCTGCTACAATAGTTTTTCCATCTTCATCATTAATAACTTGAGCGTAGATCTCCTTGTTACTTCTAAATACTGACAATCTTGGACGGCTTGCAGTTCCTGCAATTTTGGCGCGAATAGACTTTCTTATTCGACTTCTTCTGGCTGCTTTCTTTGCTAAACTCATCTTTATATTATTTTGAAGCTGATTTACCAGCTTTTCTTCTAATTTGCTCACCAACAAACTTGATACCTTTACCTTTATAAGGCTCTGGCTTTCTAAATGATCTAATTTTTGCTGCAACTTGACCCAATAATTGTTTGTCATGGCTTTCTAAAGTAAGTACTGGCGCCTTACCTTTATCTGTAACAGCAGTTGCTTTAATCTCATTTGGAAGTTTGAAATAAATGTCATGAGAGAAACCAAGTGCCATTTCAATTAATTGGCCATTAACATTTACTTTATAACCAACCCCAACAAATTCTTGTTGGGTTTTGAAGCCTTTACTAACACCTTCTATCATATTAGCAATCAACGATCTGTAAAGACCATGCATTGCCTTGTGTCTTTTTTGCTCTGTTGATCTCTCAATAAGAATTTCTCCATTTTCTGCCTTTATAGAAATGGCAGGATCTATTGTTTGAACCAATTCTCCGTTTGGTCCTTTAACAGTAACTTTATTGGCTTTATCTACAGATAATTCCACTTTATCGGGAAGTGCAATGGGTGAATTACCAACTCTTGACATCTGTTTTAATTTTTAGTAGACATAACAAAGCACTTCACCACCTACGTTTTCTTTTCGTGCTTGTTTATCTGTTAATACTCCTTTTGAAGTTGATACAATCGAAATTCCTAAGCCATTAATAATTCTAGGAAGATCTTGGGCTCCAGCATATTTTCTTAAACCAGGCTTACTAATTCTGCCCAATTTAGAAATGGCCGACATACCAGTTAAATGATCGTATTTGAGTGCTATTTTAATGCTCTCTATGTTGTTTTGTTGTTCAAACTTGTAACTAAGAATAAAACCTTGTTCATGAAGAATTTTGGTAATTGCCTTCTTTAAGTTAGAAGATGGTATTTCAACAACTCTGTGTTTTGCCTTAATGGCGTTTCTAACACGAGTTAAGTAGTCTGCTATTGGATCTGTCATCTCTTGATATTTTTTACCAACTGGCCTTTTTAACTCCAGGAATTTTACCAGCATGTGCCATTTCTCTAAAAACAACACGGCATATTCCGAATTTTCTCATATAACCTTTAGGTCTTCCAGTCATTGAACATCTATTCTTTGCTCTTACTGGTGAAGAGTTTTTTGGTAGCTTATCTAAAGCATCCCAGTCGCCTTTTGCCTTTAGCTCGGCTCTTTTGGCCGCATATTTGTCAATAAGCTTTGCTCTTTTTTGATCGCGAACTATAACTGCTAGTCTAGCCATTGTTATTGTTTTTAAAAGGTAAACCTAAAGCTTTAAGCAATGCTTGAGCTTGTTTGTCATTAGGAGCTGAAGTAACGAAAGTGATGTCCATTCCGGTAATTCTATTTACCTTATCAATATTGATTTCTGGAAATATAATTTGCTCTTTTATGCCCATGGTATAATTTCCACGTCCATCAAAACCTTTATCGCTAATGCCCCTAAAGTCTCTTACTCGTGGTAATGCAATTCTGATAAATCTTTCAAGAAACTCATACATTCTTGCTCCTCTAAGTGTACATTTTACACCGATAGGCATGTTTTCTCTTAGCTTGAAGTTAGATATGGCTTTTTTACTGTAGGTTGCAATAGCCTTTTGACCAGTAATAGCTGTCATTTCATCAATTGCAATGTCAATTAGCTTTTTATCACCAACTGCTGCTCCAACGCCTTGGTTAAGAACAATTTTCTCAAGCTTTGGTATCAACATCTTATTATCAAGACCTAGTTCTTCTTGAAGTCTTGCTGATATTGTTTCGTTAAACTCTGTTTTTAAAGTAGCTGTCATCGTTCTAATCTATGAAGTCTCCAGATTTTTTAGAATATCTTTTAAGCTTTCCAGTTTCGTCTGCTTTTCGGCCAACTCTGGTAGCTTTTCCAGAGCCATCTATTACCATAAGCTTCGACATCCAAATGGGTGCTTCGTTTTTCTCAATACCACCTTCTGGTTTTTGAGCTGTTGGTTTACGGTGTTTTGTTTTAATATTCACACCTTCAACAATTGCCTTGCCTTCTTTAGGTAGTACTTGAAGTACTTGTCCTTCAGTACCTTTAGCGTTACCTGAAAGTACTTTTACTCGATCTCCTTTTTTGATAAATGATTTCATTTTTCAAATTCTTATAATACCTCAGGGGCAAGTGAAACAATTTTCATGAATTTTCTGTCGCGCAACTCACGTGCAACGGGGCCAAAAATCCTAGAGGCACGAGGCTCATCTTGTTGATTAAGAAGCACACAAGCATTCTCATCGAACCTTATATATGAACCATCTTTTCTTCTATATTCTTTTGTAGTTCTAACTACAACAGCTTTAGAAACTGCTCCTTTTTTGATGTTTCCACTTGGAACAGCAGATTTTACTGCTACCACAATTTTATCACCAACAGATGCATATCTTCTTTTTGTACCGCCTAACACCCGAATGCAAAGTACTTCTTTTGCACCGCTGTTGTCTGCTACCTTTAGTCTTGATTCTTGCTGTACCATTACTTCGCTTTCTCAACAATTTTAACTAGTCTCCAACGCTTTGTTTTACTTAACGGACGTGTTTCCATTAAGTGAACTATATCGCCAATATTGCATTCGTTGGCTTGATCATGAGCCACAAACTTCTTGGTCTTTTTGATAAACTTACCGTATAGCGGATGCTTATACTTTCTCTCGTAAGCCACTACGATAGACTTATCCATCTTGTTACTTACCACTTTACCAACTATTTCTTTTCTATTTCTACGCTCCATGATTATGCGTTATTCTGGTTGATTTCTCTTGCTCTCAACTCTGTTTTGTAGCGAGCTATCGTTCTTCTAGCTTTTTTTAGCTTAGCAGAATTTTCTAAAGGAGTTATTGAATGAGTAAGTACCATCTTTTGATACTCGAGTGATTCAGCATCGATTTTATCTCGAAGTTCTTCTAGGCTCAACTCTCTAATTTCATCAACTTTCATATGCTATTGGCTTTGATAGTCTCTTCTTGTTACAAACTTTGTTACGCACGGAAGTTTTTGAGCGCCTAAATAAAGTGCTCTTTTTGCAATTTCTTCACTTACGCCATCAACTTCAAAAACAACTGTACCTGGTTTTACTTGTGCAACCCAATACTCTGGGTTACCCTTTCCTTTACCCATACGCACTTCAGCAGGCTTTTTGGTTATTGGCTTGTCTGGAAAAATTCTAATCCACACTTTACCTTCCCTTTTCATGTAGCGGTTAATAGCTACCCTAGCTGCTTCAATTTGCCTAGAGGTTATTCTTACCGGTTCAATGCTTTTTATGCCAAACGTTCCAAATGAAACCTCGGCGCCACGGGTAGCGACACCTCGTAAACGGCCTTTCTGGACTTTTCTGCGTTTAACTCTCTTTGGTAATAACATTGGACTCTATATTAATTAGATCTCTTGTTTCTTCTATTTCCTCCTTGTCTTCTTGGTGCTCTGGTTTCTTTAGCATCTCCTTTCTTCATTCCAAAATTTAGTGAAAGGTCTCTTTTTCCATAAACCAGGCCTTTACAAATCCACACCTTCACTCCAATTTTTCCGTAAATGGTATTTGCTTCTTCAAGTGCGTAGTCTATATCAGCTCTGAAAGTATGAAGAGGAATTTTACCGTCTTTATAAACTTCAGAACGTGCCATTTCAGCTCCACCTAATCTACCAGAACACTTTATTTTAATTCCTTCGGCACCCAATCTCATGGTAGATGCAATGGCCATTTTCATAGCTCTTCTGAAAGAAATTCTCGCTTGCAATTGATTGGCAACGTTTCTTGCAACCAATCTAGCATCTAACTCAGGTCTCTTAATCTCGAAGATGTTAATTTGCACATCTTTAGATGTAAGCTTTTTAAGTTCTTCTCTTAATTTATCTACTTCAGCACCAGCCTTTCCTATTACAATACCAGGACGCGAAGTGTGAATTGTTACCGTAATTCTCTTTAGAGTTCTTTCTATTACAATTTTTGAAATACCTCCTTTTGGAATACGAACCTCAATATAATTTCTAATTTTTGAGTCTTCGTGTAATTTATCGGCATAGTCTTTATCACCGTACCAGTTGGATTCCCATCCTCTGATGTAGCCTAACCTTAGCGAAATTGGATTAACCTTCTGCCCCATTATCCGTTGTTTTGACTTTCATTGTTATCTAATTCTTCTTGGGCCGCATTTTCTATTTCGGCTAATTGATCTGAAATAGCACTGTCAACAATAACAGTTATATGATTAGATCTTTTTCTCACTCTATGAGCTCTACCTTGTGGCGCTGGCTGAATTCTTTTAAGCATTTTTCCGCCATCTACGAAAATTTCGCTTATAAACAATTGACTATCAGCTGCATCTTGCTCGTATATATTTTCCCAATTAGACATGGCCGATGCAATAAGCTTCTCCATTTGCTGAGCATACATAGATTTTGGATGATACTTTAAAATATTTAAGGCTTCACCAACACTTTTGCCTCTTACTAAATCGGCAAGTAATCTCATCTTTCTAGGTGAGTGAGGTGAATTTTTTAGTTTAGCTATACTTTGCATTTCAGTATCTATTTCTTCTTAACTGAATGTCCACGATATGTTCTTGTTAAAGAAAACTCACCCAGTTTATGTCCTACCATGTTTTCTGTTACATATACAGGGATAAACTTGTTTCCATTATGAACCGCGAACGTAAAACCAACAAATTCAGGATAAATGGTTGAGCTTCTAGACCATGTCTTAATAACAGCCTTTTTTCCGCTGTTTGACATATCTTCAACCTTTTTCATCAGTTTCCAATGTACGTATGGACCTTTTTTTAGTGATCTAGGCATTATTCAACTATTTTTTCCTTCTATCAATTATAAACTTACTACTAGCCTTATTTGGGTTTCTAGTTTTCTTACCCTTAGAGTATAAACCAGTTCTAGACCTAGGCTGCCCACCTGAAGACCTGCCTTCTCCACCACCCATTGGGTGATCTACTGGGTTCATAACTACACCTCTTACCCTTGGTCTTCTTCCTAACCATCTATTTCTACCTGCTTTTCCCTTTACAGTTAAGCCATGGTCAGTATTTGAAACAACACCGATGGTAGCCATGCATTCACCCAATACCATTCTCGCTTCGCCAGAAGGCATTTTAAGCACTACATATTTGCCATCTCTTGCAAGCAGTTGAGCATAGGTTCCAGCACTTCTAGCCATAATACCTCCATTCCCTGGCACTAGTTCAATATTGTGAACCGTAGAGCCTAAAGGCATGTTCTTAAGTTTAAGTGCATTGCCAACATCTGGCACAACACTTTCGCCTGAAACAATTTGTTGTCCTACTTCGATTCCGTTAGGAGCTAGAATATATCTTTTCTCTCCGTCAGCATATTCAACTAATGAAATGTATGCCGATCTATTTGGATCATACTCAATGGTGAGAACTTTTGCTGCATCATTATATCTATCTCGCTTAAAATCGATAATACGATACTTCTTTTTATGGCCACCACCAATATAACGGGCGGTCATTTTACCCTCATTGTTTCTACCACCAGTTTTCTTAATTGGGGTAAGAAGACTTTTCTCTGGCTTGTTGGTTGTTATCTCACTATAGTCGTTGAGAACGGTAAACCTTTGAGCCGGGGTATTTGGTTTTAATCTTTTAAGTGCCATTTTTCCTTAACTATAGATTGCTATAAAAGTCAATTGTTCCGCCATCTTTTACGGTTACAATGGCCTTTTTAAATCCTGCTTTTCTTCCTTGAACAAAACCTTTTCTTGTATATCTAGTTTTGGTTTTTCCTTGATATACCATGGTTCTTATCTGGTCAACTTCTACGTCGTAAACTTTTTCTATTTCTGCCTTAATCTCACCTTTTGTGGCCTTTTTGTCTACCACAAATGCAAACTGATTTAGCTTTTCAGCTATGGCATTGTATTTTTCAGTAATTAGCGGACGCTTAAGAATTGTTTTCATTATCTACTAATTATATTGTTCTTCAATTTGCTTAACAGCATTCTCGCTTATCACCAACACTTTGTGATTAACAATTTCATATGTGTTTACTAAGTCAGGGGTAAGAACTTTTACATTCTTAAGATTTCTTGACGAGAGCCACACATTTAAATTATCATCCGCAATAAGATGTAATGCTTTAGTATTGGCATTAAGGTTATTCATAATGCTTTTATACTCTTGTGTTTTTGGATTTTGAAAATCAAAATCTTCAACAACCACTATTGCCTCTGTTTTTGCTTTATATGCAAAAGCTGATTTTCTAGCCAGAGCTCTTACTTTCTTGTTAACTTTAATGGTATAAACCCTTGGTCTTGGACCAAATACTCTACCACCACCTTTAAACAAAGGGTTTTTAATGTTACCTACACGGGCATGACCAGCACCTTTTTGCTTTCTAAGCTTTTTGGTTGACCCTTTAATTTCACCGCGTTCTTTAGCCTTATGTGTTCCTTGACGTAAATCTGCCATGTAGCGTTTTACGTCTAGATAAATTGCATGATCATTAGGTTCAATACCCCATATGCTATCGCTTAGCTCTATGGTACGGCCTGTTTCTTGACCTAGTTTATTTAGTACCTTCAATTCCATTTTACAATTGAATTAATACGTTTGACCCATTGTGTCCTGGAACTGCACCACGCACAATTAATAAATTCTTTTCTGGCACCATTTTAACCACTCTAAGGTTAAACACTGTAATTCTATCATTACCCATTCTACCAGCCATTCGCATGCCTTTAAATACACGTGAAGGGGTTGAACAAGCACCAATAGAACCAGGTGCTCTTAATCTGTTGTGCTGACCGTGAGTAGATTGCCCAACACCACCAAACCCATGGCGTTTTACTACCCCCTGAAATCCTTTACCTTTAGATACTCCGGTTATTTCAACTAGGTCTCCAACCTTAAATTGATTGATATCAACAGTATCTCCAACAGATAAATTTTCATCCATTTCTTGAAACTCCTTAAGAACCTCTGCAACGGCAACACCAGCTTTATTGTAATGGCCTTTCATTGCTTTAGTTGTGTTCTTTTCTTTAGCAGTTCCGTATGCAAGTTGAACAGCAGAGTAACCGTCTTTTTCATTGGTTTTAACCTGCGTAACATAGTTCGGACTTACATCAAGCACCGTGCATGCTACGTTTCTACCCATTTCATTGTAGAAACTGGTCATTCCGATTTTTTTTCCTATTAAGCCTGGCATCTCTGTATTATACTTTAATTTCAACGTCTACACCACTAGGTAGCTCTAATTTCATCAATGCATCAACAGTTTTTGAACTGCTGCTATAAATATCAATAAGCCTCTTATGAGAACATAATTGAAACTGCTCTCTTGCTTCTTTATTTACGTGAGGTGAACGCAATACGGTGTAAATCTTCTTATTGGTTGGAAGTGGAATTGGACCACTTACAACTGCACCTGTGCTTTTCACTGTTTTAACAATCTTTTCGGCAGATTTATCCACCAAATGATGATCGTAAGACTTTAATTTAATTCTTATTTTTTGAGCCATGACTACGCTTTAACTCCTTTTACTTTTTCAATTATATCTTTCTCGATGTTGGTAGGTACAAAGTCGTACTCTAGGAACTCCATGGTAGAAGTTCCTCTACCAGATGTAATTGTTCTTAAAGCGGTTACATAGCCAAACATTTCACTTAATGGTACTTTAGCTTTAATAACTTGTGCTTCACCCTTTGTGTCAACACCTTGAAGCTGTCCTCTTCTTCTGTTAAGGTCTCCCATTACATCACCCATGTGATCTTCAGGACATATTACTTCAAGTTTCATAATTGGCTCCATAATTTGCGGCTTACATTTTGGCGCAGCTGCTTTAAAGCCTTCTTTGGCACATAGTTCAAATGCGATAGGTTTTGAGTCAACTGCGTGCATTGAACCATCAAATACTCGCACTTTCATACTATCAATTGAATAATTAGCCAGAATACCATTTTCCATCATGGCATTGAAACCATCTTTTATTGGCTTTATGTAGTTCTTATCAATTGACCCACCAACAATTTCCCAAGCAAATTGTAGCTTCTCTTTTCCGCTTTTGAATTCATCAGACTCCAAAAATGTTTGATCGGCTGGACCAATTTCAAACTCCATATCTGCAAATAAACCAGAACCACCAGTTTGTTTCTTCAACTTCTCTCTATGAGAATATGATGTAGTAAGCGCTTCTTTATAAGCTACTTGTGGCTCACCTTGGTTACACTCAACTTTAAACTCACGTCTAAGTCTGTCTACAATAATATCAAGGTGAAGCTCTCCCATACCACGAATAATGGTTTGGCCTGAATCTTCATCTGTATGCACTTGGAATGTTGGATCTTCTTCGGCAAGTTTTGCTAAAGCCATTCCAAGTTTATCAATATCTTTTTGGGTTTTAGGCTCAATTGCAATAGCAATTACGGGCTCAGGGAACACCATGCTTTCAAGAACTATTGGGTGCTTCTCATCACACAGGGTATCACCAGTTTTAATATCCTTAAAACCTACACCAGCTGCAATATCGCCAGCTTCAACCTTATCAATAGGTTTTTGTTCTTTGGCGTGCATCTGGAAAATTCTAGATATTCTTTCCTTTTTACCAGTTCGTGTATTCAAAACATAAGAGCCAGCATCTAGCTTTCCAGAATAGGTTCTAAAGAAACACAAACGACCAACAAACGGATCGGTTGCAATTTTAAATGCCAATGCCGCAAAAGGTTCGTCCGTACTAGGCTTTCTAGAAATTGGTTGTTCTGTGTCTGGGTTAGTACCCATAATGCTTTCTCTATCTTGCGGCGAAGGCAAGAAAGAACATACAGCATCAAGTACTGCCTGCACACCTTTGTTTTTAAATGCTGAACCGCAGAACATTGGAACCACTTTTTGGGAAACAACCGCTTCTCTAACTGCAGCCATTATTTCTTCAACAGAAATTGTATCTGGATCTTCAAAGAATTTCTCCATTAAAGAATCATCAAATTCAGCTATCTGTTCAATCATTTTTTCTCTGTAGGTAGCAACATCTTCTACCAAATCAGCTGGAATTTCAATTTCGTCAAAGGTCATCCCCATGTCTTCTTCATTCCAAATAATGGCTTTGTTGGTAACTAGATCTACTACACCTCTAAAGTCATCTTCTGCACCAATTGGCACTTGCATAACCAAAGGGGTTGAACCCAACATGGTTTGCACTTGGTTTACTACATTAAAAAAGTCAGCACCTTGTCTGTCCATTTTATTTACAAAACCAAGTCTGGCAACTTTATAGTTATCAGCAAGTCTCCAGTTTGTTTCTGATTGAGGTTCTACACCATCAACTGCACTAAACAAGAATACCAAACCATCAAGTACTCTGAGCGAACGGTTTACTTCAACTGTAAAGTCAACGTGCCCAGGGGTATCGATAATATTAATAGTGTAATCTTCATTTTTCCACTTCCAAGAACATCTAGTTGCCGCAGAAGTAATAGTAATACCTCTTTCTTGCTCTTGTTCCATCCAGTCCATGGTTGCACCACCGTCATGCACTTCACCAATTTTGTAGTTAATTCCTGTGTAGTACAAAACACGTTCTGTGGTTGTGGTCTTTCCGGCATCGATGTGAGCAGCGATACCAATATTTCTTGTTTTAGATAAATCTTTTCCCATGATCTTGTGTGATGGCGATTATATTCTAAAGTGCGCAAAAGCTTTGTTTGCTTCGGCCATTTTATGAGTGTCTTCTTTTTTCTTAACAGCTGCTCCTTCATTATTGGATGCAGCCAATATTTCGGCAGCCAATTTCTCATGCATAGACTTACCTGCTCTTTTTCTTGCATAAAGTATCATCCACTTCATGGCAAGAGACGTTTTTCTTTCAGCTCGTACTTCAGTAGGAATCTGGAATGTGGCTCCTCCCACTCTTCTGCTTCTAACTTCGAGTGCAGGAGTAACGTTTTCTATAGCTCTCTTCCAAACTTCGAGTGCATTCTCTTCTGACTTCTTTTCAACTATATCTAAAGCGTCGTAAACTATCTTAAGAGCAATGCTCTTTTTTCCATCGTACATTAAGTTGTTAACAAATTTGGTCAGCAACTCATCCTTAAATCTAGGATCTGGCAGTAGCCTATGCTTTTTGGCAGCGTTCTTTCTCATGATTTATTTAGCTTTAGGACGTTTAGCACCGTATTTAGACCTTCTTTGTTTTCTACCTTCAACACCAGCGGTATCTAATGCTCCACGAACAATGTGATATCTAACACCTGGCAGGTCTTTTACTCTTCCACCTCTTACCAAAACAATAGAGTGTTCTTGTAGGTTGTGCCCTTCTCCTGGAATATAAACGTTTACTTCTTTTTGATTAGTTAGACGAACTCTGGCCACCTTTCTCATAGCTGAATTAGGTTTCTTAGGAGTTGTAGTGTACACCCTTGTGCACACACCTCTTCTTTGAGGGCAAGAATCTAGTGCCGGCGACTTACTTTTCTTAGTAAGCTCTGTTCTTCCTTTTCTTACGAGCTGTTGTATAGTAGGCATATGTTAGTACCTTCTTAAATTGGGTTTGCAAAAGTAGATGTAATGCCCGAACCAGCAAACAGTTCGGGCACAATTTTTTATGATTTATTTTTATGCTTCAGGAGCTGGGCCACCAAAATTCATTGGAATACCATCAAAAGCACCACCAACGTCTTGAATCTCACCATTTTGAGATTCAAAACGAGCAATGTTGTCCTGCATTGCTTTAAGCAGCCTTTTGGCGTGATGCGGAGTAAGAACAATTCTAGATTTCACCTTTGCTCTTGGTACACCTGGCATTATCCGTACAAAATCAACAACAAATTCAGTGTTTGAATGTGTTATTACTGCAAGGTTAGAATATACGCCTTCCGCAATCTCTTCGGTGAGCTCAATGTTAACTTGCCCTTCTTCTTTTTTATCTGACATTATGCCAATTCTTTTGAAGATTCAAGTAATTCTTGATACTCATCTTGAGAACCCACTATGTTTTTCTGGAATTTTCTAATACCTGTACCTGATGGAATTCTATGGCCAACAGTTACGTTTTCTTTAAGTCCTAGCAAGTAGTCTGTTTTTCCAGAAATGGCTGCTTCGTTTAAAACTTTAGTAGTTTCTTGGAACGACGCCGCTGACAAGAAACTTTTGGTTCCTAACGATGCTCTTGTAATACCTTGAAGTATTGGTTGTACAGTAGCAGGTATTGCCTCACGAGCTTCAACTCTTTTAAGGTCTCTTCGCTTCAATTGAGAATTCTCTTCTCTTAATCGTCTAGCGCTTACAATTTGGCCTGCTTTTAAATCTGCAGAATCTCCAGAATCAGTAACTATCATTTTATCAAAAATCCAGTTATTCTCTTCAATTACATCGAATTTATCAACTGAAGCTGCTTCGAGAAAACGTGTATCACCGGCACTCACAATGGTTACCTTCTGCATCATTTGACGCACAATTACCTCAATGTGTTTGTCGTTAATTTTTACACCCTGTAAACGATACACTTCTTGAATACCGTCAATGATGTATTGTTGAACTGCAAATGGCCCTTTAATTGAAAGGATATCAGCTGGAGCAACTGCCCCGTCAGACAATAAAGCACCTGCTTTAACATAATCGTTCTCTTGAACCAAAATGTGTCTTGATAGTGGAACTAAATACTTCTTCTTATCTCCTTCTTTAGACTCTACAAGAATTTCTCGGTTACCACGCTTAATTCCGCCAAATGAAACTATGCCATCAATTTCTGAAATTACTGCAGGGTTTGAAGGGTTACGAGCTTCAAAAAGCTCAGTAACTCTTGGAAGACCGCCAGTAATATCTCGCGTTTTAGACATCATTCTAGGAATTTTAACCAGAATGGCTCCTTTTTCAACTTTTTGTCCAATTTCACAAGTAATGTGTGCACCTACTGGAAGGTTATATTCCTTTAGTACATCGCCAGCTGCATCTTTAATATAAACAGATGGGATTCTTTTCTTGTCTCTTGACTCGATTATTACTTTCTCCTTGTGCCCAGTTTGTTCATCAGACTCTTCTCGATAAGTAACGTTCTCTACAATATTGGCAAAGTCAACGGTTCCAGGGAAATCGGCGAGCATAACCGCGTTATACGGATCCCAACTCGCTATTCTATCACCTTTTTTTACTTTGGTATTTTTCTTAACGTGTAGGTATGAGCCATATGGAATGTGATTTCCACTTAGCTGAACTTTTGTTTCTGGGTCAACAATTTTTATTTCTCCAGTTCTTCCAGTAACAACCTTTTTAACTTCATCTTCATCCTGACGATCAACAGTTTCAATCTCTTCGAAATCTAATTTACCATCAAACTTTGCAAGAATTTGGCTCTCTGCTGCAATTTTAGATGCAACACCACCCACGTGGAATGTTCTTAGGGTAAGCTGAGTACCAGGCTCACCAATTGACTGTGCTGCAATAACGCCAACAGACTCGCCAATTGTTACCATTTTGGCTGAAGAAAGGTTTCTTCCGTAGCATTTCTCGCATACTCCACGTCGAGTTTCGCATGTAAGAACAGATCTAATTTCAACAGATTCTATTGGCGAATCCTCAATGGTTTGCGCTACTTCTTCAGTTATCTCTCCACCTGCTTCAACAATTAATGTATCAGTAAGCGGATGAAAAATATCGTGCAAGCTTGTTCTACCAAGTATTCTGTCATAAAGGGTTTCAACAACATCTTCGTTGTCTTTAAGTGCTTCAATTGAGATTCCCCTTAAAGTTTCACAGTCCACTTCTGAAACAACAACATCCTGAGCTACGTCATGAAGACGACGAGTAAGGTAACCCGCATCAGCCGTTTTAAGTGCCGTATCGGCCAAACCTTTACGTGCACCGTGTGTAGAAATAAAGTACTCAAGTACTGAAAGGCCTTCTTTAAAATTAGCAAGAATTGGGTTCTCGATAATCTCACCGCCGCCGCCACCAACGTGCTTACGTGGCTTAGCCATTAGACCCCTCATACCACCAAGCTGACGAATTTGCTCTTTTGAACCCCTTGCGCCAGAATCAAGCATCATGTAAACTGGATTAAATCCTTGGCGGTCGAGCGCCAAGTCTTTCATAAGTTTATCTGTTACTTTACTGGTTATTCTGGTCCAGATGTCAATTACCTGATTGTAACGTTCGTTGTTTGTAATGAAACCCATGTTGTAGTTGTCCCATATTTCGTCAACTTCTTGTTGGGCTTCATCAATAAATTGGAATTTCTCTGCCGGAATTTCAACATCGGCTAATGAGAATGATAAACCACCTCTAAAAGCATAATGGAAACCAAGCTCTTTAATTTC
The DNA here is from genome assembly GCA_020437725.1 of Bacteroidota bacterium. GTDB lineage: Bacteria > Bacteroidota > Bacteroidia > CAILMK01 > JACPUW01 > JAGQWA01. The sequence continues at coordinate 14,896 of JAGQWA010000022.1, forward strand.
ATCTAGAAATTGAGAAGTTTTGGCCACGCCTGCATCTCTAAAGATGTTTCCAATAATAACTCTAATTGATTTTTTGGTAAGTACTTCATCAATGTAGCCTACTTCTTTTGGAACGCAGTCATTGAAAAGTATTCTACCCATGGTAGTTTCTACCAGTTCAAATTTTTGTCCATTGCCCGCTACATCAACTTTTACTTTAATGTAAGCATGCAGGTCAACTTGGTCATGATCGAATGCAATCTTTGCTTCTTCAGCTGAATAGAAAATTAAACCTTCACCTTTAACTGGGTTTTCTTTAATACTTCTTCTGCCTTTTGTAATGTAATAAAGACCAAGAACCATGTCTTGAGAAGGAACCACAATAGGCGCTCCGTTCGCAGGGCTTAAAATATTGTGGGCTGAAAGCATTAACAATTGAGCTTCAAGAATGGCGGCATGACCAATTGGTACGTGAATAGCCATTTGGTCACCGTCAAAGTCAGCGTTAAATCCCGAACATACCAACGGGTGAAGCTGAATGGCCTTTCCTTCAACAAGCTTTGGTTGGAAAGACTGAATACCAAGTCTGTGAAGTGTTGGAGCCCTGTTTAACATAACAGGATGTCCTTTTATCACGTTTTCAAGAATTTCCCAGATTACTGAGTCTTTTCTATCAACTATTTTTCTAGCAGACTTAACTGTTTTAACAATTCCACGCTCAATTAGCTTTCTAATAATAAATGGCTTGAAAAGCTCAGCTGCCATGTTTTTAGGAACACCGCATTCGCTCAATTTCAAGTTTGGTCCACCTACAATTACTGAACGACCAGAATAGTCAACCCTTTTACCGAGTAGGTTTTGTCTGAATCTACCTTGCTTACCTTTAAGCATATCGCTCAAAGATTTTAAAGGACGATTGTTTTCAGTTTTTACAGCACTTACACGACGGGTGTTATCAAATAATGAGTCAACCGCTTCTTGAAGCATACGCTTCTCGTTTCTTAAAATTACTTCTGGAGCTTTAATCTCCATAAGTCTTTTAAGACGGTTGTTTCTAATTATTACTCTTCTGTAAAGGTCATTCAAGTCTGAAGATGCAAATCGACCACCATCCAACGGAACTAACGGACGTAATTCTGGTGGAATTACTGGTAGAACTTTGATAATCATCCACTCAGGACGGTTCTCAAATTTGGCATTTGCACTTCTGAAAGCTTCGATAACTTTCAAACGCTTTAATGCTTCGTTCTTACGCTGTTGGCTTGTTTCGTTTTCAGCTTGATGTCTTAATTGGTATGAAAGCCCATCAAGATCTAGTCTAGAAAGCAATTCATACAATGCTTCGCCCCCCATTTTAGCGACGAATTTTTGAGGATCGCTTTCATCTAGCAAATGGTTCTCTTTTGGAAGAGAATCCATTATATCGAGGTATTCTTCTTCTGTTAAGAAATCTAATTGTGAAACACCATCTTCTTCCTTAATACCTGGGTTAATTACAACATATCTTTCGTAGTAAGTAATTAGCTCAAGTTTTTTGGTAGGAAGACCGAGTAAGTATCCAATTTTATTTGGAAGAGATTTAAAATACCAAATATGAGCAACTGGTACCACTAGGTTTACGTGGCCTAAACGATCTCTACGAACACGTTTTTCAGTTACTTCAACACCGCATCTATCACATACAATGCCTTTGTATCTTATTCTCTTATACTTACCGCAATGGCATTCGTAATCTTTTACCGGGCCAAATATTCTCTCACAGAACAAACCACCCATTTCAGGCTTAAATGTTCTGTAATTAATAGTTTCTGGTTTAGTTACTTCACCATAAGACCAATCTAGAATTGATTCAGGCGAAGCTAAACCAATAGATACTGTCTCAAAATTGCTATTGATGACTTTCTTTTCCTTTTTGAAAGACATAAGTATTCTTTAAGCTGTTAGTCTAATTTTAAATCAAGTGCCAATCCTTTCAATTCATTCAACAATACATTGAACGATTCTGGAATACCTGGCGTAGGCAAATTGTCGCCTTTAACTATGGCTTCGTAAGTTTTAGCTCTACCCACAATATCGTCAGACTTAACTGTAAGTATTTCTTGAAGAATGTTTGATGCACCGAATGCTTCAAGTGCCCAAACTTCCATCTCACCAAAACGCTGACCTCCAAATTGTGATTTACCACCAAGAGGCTGTTGAGTAATAAGTGAGTATGGTCCAATAGAACGGGCATGCATTTTATCATCAACCATGTGAGAAAGTTTAATCATATAGATTATACCTACTGTGGTTTGTTGGTGGAATCTCTCGCCAGTTAAACCGTTATATAGATAGGTTTTACCATGTTCTGGCAAACCTGCTTTCTCTAAGTAGCCTTCAATTTCTGAGTATGGTGCACCGTCGAAAATTGGAGATGCGAAACGCACACCCAACTTCTTTCCAGCCCAGCCTAACACAGTTTCATATAACTGACCAAGGTTCATACGAGAAGGTACACCAAGCGGATTCAATACAATGTCCACAGGTGTTCCGTCTTCTAAGAATGGCATGTCTTCAACAGGAACAATCTTGGCTACAATACCTTTGTTACCGTGGCGTCCTGCCATTTTATCGCCTACCTTCAATTTACGTTTTGTAGCAACATAAACCTTTGCAAGTTTCATTACACCAGTTGGCAAATCATCGCCTATAGTTATAGTGAAATGCTCTCTCTTGTATCTACCAACTTCTCTATGAACTTCCCTTTTGTAGTTACCCAAAAGAGTTTTAATCATGGTGTTCTTATGTTCGTCGTTGGTCCAGTTTTGTGGGTCAACAAGAATATAATCAGGTGCCAATAAGTTCTTAGAGTTAAACTTAGAACCTTTAGAGATTAGCTCTTCTCCATAAACATTAAACACTCCTTGGCAAACACTTCCATCTATTATTACCAATAGCTTTTCAACTAGGTTTTCTTTTAATTGATGAAGGTTTGACTCGTGAGATTGTTCTAGTTTTTGAAGTAATGCTTTGTCTTTATCTTTATTTGCACGGTCTTTAGAAGCTCTTGCAAACAGTTTCTTGTCAACAACAACACCTTTTCCTGACGGTGGTACTCTTAAAGAAACATCTTTAACATCACCCGCCTTTTCACCAAAAATGGCTCTTAAAAGTTTTTCTTCAGGGGTTGGTTCAGACTCACCTTTTGGTGTAATCTTACCAATAAGGATGTCGCCTTCTTTTACTTCGGCACCAACTCTAATAAGACCGTTTTCGTCGAGATCTTTGGTGGCTTCTTCGCTAACGTTTGGAATATCGTTAGTGAATTCTTCCATACCGCGCTTGGTATCGCGCACATCTTGTTCAAACTCAGTAATGTAAATAGAAGTGTAAACGTCTTCTTTTACAATTCTTTCGCTAATTACAATAGCATCTTCAAAGTTGAACCCTTGCCAAGGCATGAATGCCACAAGCAAGTTTTTACCAAGTGCTAATTCACCTTGTTCAGTTGCAAAACCATCGCAAAGAATTTGACCTGCTTCAACCTTTTGGCCTTTCTTTACAATAGGCTTAAGGTTAATGCAAGAATTTTGGTTGGTTCTTCTAAACTTAGAAATTTTATAGGTTTTGCTATCTCCTTGGAAAGATGTGATTCTATCATCATCGGTTCTATCGTACTTGATTATGATTTTTTCACCATCAACATATTCGATATAACCGTTTCCTTCAGCTCTTGGCAAAACACGCGAGTCTTGTGCTACACGGCCTTCAATACCTGTCCCTACAATTGGAGCTTCTGGTCTAAGAAGTGGTACAGATTGACGCTGCATGTTTGATCCCATCAACGCACGGTTAGCATCATCATGCTCAAGGAATGGAATTAGCGATGCGGCTATTGACACAATTTGGTTTGGAGATACGTCCATGTATTCCACCTCGTTAACGTCAACTATAATGAATTCACCTCCATCTCTTGCCTTTACTTTGTCGTTTTCAAAGTTTCCATTTTCATCAAATGGTGCATTGGCCTGAGCTATGATGTGCTCATCTTCTTCTTCAGCACTTAAATACTCAACTGGCTCATTGAGCATTACTTTACCGTCTTTTACTTTGCGATATGGAGTTTCAATGAAGCCCATATCATTTATTTTGGCGTAAACTGAAAGCGATGAAATTAGACCAATGTTCGGTCCTTCAGGCGTTTCAATTGTACAAAGACGACCGTAGTGTGTATAGTGAACGTCACGAACTTCGAAACCTGCTCTTTCTCTTGAAAGACCACCAGGTCCTAGGGCCGACATTCTTCTTTTATGAGTGGTCTCAGCCAAAGGGTTCATTCTGTCCATGAACTGAGAAAGCTGGTTGGTTCCGAAGAACGAGTTAATTACAGACGATAATGTTCTTGAGTTAATCAAGTCAGTAGGTGTAAATACCTCATTATCTCTCACGTTCATTCTTTCGCGAATGGTTCTGGCCATTCTAGCTAAACCAACACCAAACTGGTTGTATAATTGCTCACCAACAGTTCTTACACGTCTGTTGCTAAGGTGATCAATATCGTCTATATCTGCTTTTGAGTTACTTAATTGTATTAAGTACTTTATTATGCAGATTATATCTTCATTAGTAAGGGTTCTTTGCTCATCGCTAATTTCAAGACCTAATTTCTTATTAAGTCTATAACGACCTACTTCTCCTAAATCGTAACGTTTATCAGAAAAAAACAAACGATCGATAATGCCTCGTGCGGTTTCTTCGTCGGGTGGATCTGCGTTTCTCAACTGACGATAAATATGTTCAAGGGCTTCTTTACCAGAGTTAGAAGGGTCTTTTTGTAGCGTGTTATAAATTGTTGCAAATTCATTAGAACTTGCATCATCCTTGTGTAAAATAATTGATTTTACACCAGCATCAACTATAAGGTCAATGTGTTCTTCTTCAAGGATAGTGTCACGTTCAAGAATAATTTCGTTACGCTCAATTGATACCACTTCACCTGTATCTTCATCAACAAAGTCTTCAATCCATTTTCTTAATACCCTTGCAGCAAGTTTTCTGTCAAGTACGGTTTTAAGTTTGGCTGCACTAACTTTTACTTCTTCA
>JAGQWA010000230.1 GCA_020437725.1 Bacteroidota bacterium
AAAAACCTAAGATATAATAGGGGAGAAGCCAGTTTTAAAATTGATGTTGCTTTAGGCGACATGCCCAGTTTTGTTGATGTTGACCAAGATGGTGATTTAGATATTCTATCGTTCGACAGTGAAGGTTCTCATGTAAGATGGTACGAAAACATGTCGAGTACCAAAAACGATTTCGACTTATGGTTGCGCTCTGAATGTTGGGGTTCATTTGAAGAATCGGGCCTAAACAGTACCATTAATTTGGGTCAGGCATGCAAATTCAGAGTTGTAAAAAAACAGGCTGGGCATCCGGGTTCAAAACTTTTGGCCTTTGATGCTGATGCCGATGGCGACTTTGATTTGCTTATTTCAGATTTGGCTTCAGCCAATATAACCTATCTCGAAAACGGAAGAATTGAAACCAATTACGAGCTTGATACGATGGTGAGCCAAGTAGAAAAATTTCCAGATTATGATGTTGAAGCAGATGTGCAAAGTTTTCCGTCATTAAGCTTGGCCGACATTAATTTAGACGGAAAGCAAGACTTAATTGCATCGGGTGCGGCGGTTAATGCGGTGAGTAACGGTTTGGTTTGGTCATATTTAAACAAGGCCGAAAAAGGTTATGAATTTGAATTCAGCCAAAACAACTTTCTGCAAAATACTATGATAGATCTTGGCATTTATACCATTCCGGCATTTGCTGATTTAGATGCCGATGGCGACCAAGACATGGTGGTAGGAGCAGTAAACCACAAGCTAAACGACCCCACCAAAGAGCAAGAAGCACTGGTTTGGTTGTTTGAGAATATTGGCAACGATGATAATCCCGTTTTTGATCAAATTCAAGAAATTCAGTTTAGCAACAAAAACGGAAAAGAAGCCTTTTTGTCGCCCGCATTTGGCGATATTGATAACGACGGCGACATTGATTTACTTCTTGGTACAGACGATGGTGAAATACTGCTATTCACCAATTCGGCTGCTGCTGATGAACCCATGGAACTAACCCAAACAGGAAAATTAACCTTTGATGCCATTGAAGCGCATCCATTTGTTTTTGACATTAATAACGATGGCATTAACGACTTGCTTATAGGCTCAAATTCGGGGAACATAGATTACTACAAAGGTCTTGGCGATTTAGACTTTGAACTGGTAACCAATGAGTTTGGTAAGGTGAAAACAAGCGGAACCTATTGGTTTAAAGTGAGAGACGGCGAAGGCAATGTAATTGACAGTTCGCTTAGGTATTTGCCCTTTGGCGCATCGAGACCCGTGGTTTATGATTTTGACCAAAATGGAAGTCCTGATTTACTGGTAGGCTCAGATGGTGGCGAGCTGTTTTATTACCCAAATTTTGATAGGAACAAGCCAACAGAAGCATTTAAACGCGATTTGCGCTCATATCACAGCAAAAGTCGCAACCTAAATTTCAATAAACTGCATGGTCTTTATGTAACACCCTATCCATTTGGTTATAAGGGAAAAATGGCAATGGGGCATCAATCAGGCGGATTAGAGTGGTTTGATTCTGGCCAATTTCCGGTTGGCGTAAAAGAACCGTTGCTTTTTGTAGAATTCAAAGTGTATCCAAATCCTGCTAACCAGCAAATAACCATTGAATTTGATGAAGAAAACTCGAGCGCATTAGTTGAACTTTATGACCTAAAAGGGCAGTTGATTTTACAGAAATCCATTGAGCCCAATTCAACCCTAAATACCCATTATGTTGAGCCTGGAGTTTATGTGTTTAAACTTATTACCAAAAAAGGAGTGGGTTCGCAAAAACTTATTTTCACTCATTAAGAACTTAAAACATTCATAATGGTTTTACGCGCATAGTTTTGCACCCTTTTTAAACTAGGCAGTTGCGCAATTTTATTGGAATTTTAAAGTATAAGTGGGGAATAACGGCGCTCTACTTTTTTCTTCTGGCGTTTTCTATATGGCAAGTAGTTCAGCTGTCTTTTCAGCATGAGCGAAAGCGCTTTTTTCCTGGCAACGACACCGATTTAGCCTTTACCGAGCACTTTTTTTCTGAAATTGAGCAAGACGATATTTATGTTTTTGCTGCGGTTGAAACCGAATCTTCGGTTCTAGATGAGAAAAATTGGCACCTGCTTGATAGTTTAACCAAGTCTATTCAAAAACTAGAAACCGTTGAAGCAGCCATTAGCCTTTGTAATCTTCCTAAGCTTAAAAAGGCCGGCCCAAACCTTTATCCAGTTCCATTAGTAAATCCAAACAAAGAGCGTAGAGCCCTTGACAGTTTGGCCATAATAAACCACCCTTTTGTACTCAATAATCTCATTTCTGAAGATTTTAGAAGCTTTGGTGTAATCATTAAAGGCAACCGTCACGATACTTCTCAAACTAAAATTGACACGGCTTATGCAGTGTTAAAAAGGCTCATTACCAAATTCGATTTTAAAGACTGGCATTTAAGCGGTTATCCTGTTATTCAAAGCGTTTCGGTAACGCTTTTACAGTGGGAAATGGCTTTTTACACCACGCTTTCGGGTTTAATTCTCATTGTGGTGTTGCTGCTTGTTTACCGCTCTTTTCCGGGTTTAATAATTCCCATGCTTTCGCTAGTTGGTGGAATGCTTTTCTTCTTTGCCTATTTACAACTTACAGGTCAAGATTTAGATTTAATGAGCTCGCTGTTTCCAATTCTCATGCTCATTTTCTTAATGGCGGATGTAATTCACCTGCAAACCCATTATATAGACATGCTTGAAGAAGGCCATGAACCTTTTGAAGCATTGAGAATTTCGATGAAGGAAATTGGCTTGGCGTTATTTCTTACATCTTTTACTACGGCCGTTGGTTTTGGAACGCTTTATACTTCAAAAATTGAAGCGGTTAGGCATTTTGGAGTAAACTCTGCAGTTGGGGTAATGATTGCCTTTGTAACGGTAATGGTATTTGCTTCAACGGGTTTGCTGTTCTTTAAAAAAGGAACTATAAAAGGCAGCTCTAACAGCAATGAAAAATGGGTTAAACTCATGCAAAAAATCTATGAGATTAACCGTAAGAAAGGAAAACTCATTCTGGGCATAACGCTCACTTCAATGGCACTTGCTGTGGTTGGAATTATGAATATTTCAACCAATACTTTCATGAAGGATGAGTTTCCGAATAAGGAAAAAATGAAGTATGACTTTGAGTTTTTTGAAGATAAATTGGGTGGTGTTCGGTCGTTCGAAATGGCCATTATTCCTAAAGGCGAAAGAAAAGTTGATGACGCAGAAGTACTCTTAGAAACCGGTAAGTTAGAAGACTATCTTAAGGCCGAGCAAGGCATGCACAACATACTTTCGCCAGTGGCACCTTATAGAGCCATTCACCAAGCCTACACTCGCGAAAAATCAAATTATAGTCTTCCAGAAAAAGCCAGCATATTGGCTCGTTACCGCACACTTGTTAATATCGACACCAGTTCTACCCTAAAAGTGCTAATGAACCAAAACCACACTATGGGCCGAATGAGCGCTCGTTTAAAAGATCTTGGTTCTAATGTTCATGCCGAAAGAAATAACCAAATACGCAGCTGGATAGCCAATAATATTGATACAAACACGGTTCAATTTAGAGTGGTAGGAACCACGCTTATGTACGATAAAAACCATGAGTACTTGCGCATTAGTTTGCTTAAAACCATGGGGCTTGCGTTTTTAATTGTGGGTTTCTTGTTTTCTGTACTTTTTAAGGATTACAGAATGGTAATTGTGAGCTTGTTGCCAAATATTTTGCCGCTGGCTTTGGCCGCAGCCGCAATGGGTTTCTTGGGCATTACGCTTTACTCACTAACCAGTATTTTCTTCGCCATTAGTTTCGGTATTGCGGTTGACGATACCATCCATTTTTTAACCCGCTACAAACTAGAAAGGCGAAAAGGGAAAACCGTTGATAAAGCCATTAAATACACCATGCATATAAGCGGAAAAGCCATAATACTTACTTCAGTAATTCTCATTGTGAGCTTTTTGGTGTTGATGTTTTCGTCGTTTAAAGGCACTTATTACATAGGCGTGTTGGTTAGTATTACATTGGTAGCCGCGGTACTTTCAGATTTGTTTTTGTTGCCGCAATTGCTTTATTTAATTAATAAGCGGCAGGCACAACATAGAGGTAAAAAAATGCTTTAGGGCTAAGCTTGCAACCCTTTTGCAAATAGCAGGCTCTAGTTTCGCCCAGCAATGGAGCAAACGCCAAAACACCATTCACATTCTAACGGTGAGCATCATCATCACACTCACGCGTGTTCAGAGACTTCAACACAAGGGCATCATCATTCTCACTCTCACGCGTGCTCCGAAGCTTCAGAGCAGGAGCATTCTCATTCTCACTCCATTCACGTTCATGGTTTAAGCAAGAACCTGGCAATTGCTTTTGCGCTGAATCTGGTTTTTACCCTTATTGAGTTTGCTGGTGGAATTTGGACACAATCTATAGCTATATGGTCAGATGCCATTCATGATTTGGGCGATACCTGTGCCATTGGACTTGCCTTGTTTTTAGAGCGACTTTCAAACCGAAAAAGCGATAGCAAATATTCTTATGGTTATCAGCGGTTTTCGAGTCTTTCGGCACTTATTGTTTCTGGAGTTTTAATTGCAGGCTCAGTTTTTATTTTGGTTGAAGCCATTCCCAGATTATTTAACCCAACTCAGGTTCACGAAACCGGAATGATTGGCCTGGCAATTTTGGGAGTAGTGGTAAATGGAGCCGCTGTATTACAACTTAAAAGTGGAAGTAATTCGCACAACCAAAGAGCGGTGATGTTACATCTTTTCGAAGATGTGTTAGGTTGGATTGCCGTGCTTGGCGGCGCACTTATTATCTGGCTAACAGACTGGTATATAATCGATCCCATCTTGTCAATTGCAATTGCGTTTTATATTCTTTTCAACGCTTCAAAAAACTTAAAAGGCATTCTTAAAATCTTTTTGCAGGCCACACCTAATAACATTAGTGTAAACGAGATAAAAGCCGAAATGGAGAATTTGCCAGAAGTATTATCGGTTCACGATATAAATATTTGGACTATGGATGGCGAAAAGCATGTGCTTTCTTGTCATGTTGTTTTAGCCGAAGAATTCATGAGTTTACAAGAAGCAACTGCGGTTAAAGAAAAATTGAGAAATCTGCTAAGTTATAAGGGTATCAGTCACTTAACCATCGAAATTGAGCACGAACATCAGCATGGGCATTAGTTATTGAGCAAATCATTTGCTTTAACTATATATTTGGCTCAGAAGCATATAATTACCTTCAATGAGAGCATTAAGTTTGGGTGTGCTTGCCATTTTTTCAATGGCAATATTCACCATGTGTACCCACGAGTCTTTAGCGCCTGATGGCACAACGAAAAACAAGGACATTCCTTGCGACCCTGACACCGTTTACTTTGTAAATACCATTAAACCTTTAATTGTATCAGGATGTGCAATAGGGGGTTGCCACGATGAAAAAACCGCGGAACATCGCGTAATCTTAACTACCTACACAAAAATTAGCGACTACGTAAAGGAAGGAGATGCTGATAAAAGTGAGCTATACGAAGTGCTGTTTAAAAGTGGTGAAGATAGAATGCCACCACCACCGCATGATGCTTTTACCGATGCTGAAAAG
>JAGQWA010000231.1 GCA_020437725.1 Bacteroidota bacterium
ACTCAATTTAGAGTTGATGACTCAATTAAAAGAATCACTTCAAGCTTTGGACAAAGACGACGATGTGCGCTGCATGATTATTACAGGGAATGAACGTGTTTTTGCCGCTGGTGCAGACATTAAGCAAATGGCGGGTAAAGGAGCTATTGATATGTTGAAGATTGACCAGTTTACCACCTGGGAAGCTATAAGGAGAATCAAGAAACCGATAATTGCTGCGGTTTCTGGTTATGCGCTTGGTGGTGCCTGCGAGCTTACCATGCTATGCGATATGATTGTGGCTTCAGAAACAGCACAATTTGGTCAACCCGAAATTAAAATTGGTGTAATGCCAGGTGCGGGCGGAACTCAGCGCTTAACCAGAGCAGTTGGCAAAGCCAGAGCCATGGAAATGGCATTAACAGGCAGATTCATTACTGCCAAAGAAGCTTACGATTATGGCTTAATCAACAAAATTGTTCCGGTTGAAGTGTATTTAGATGAAGCCAAAAAACTGGCCAAGGCCATTGCCCAGCAATCGCCAATTGCGGTTCAACTCATTAAAGAAAGCGTTTGCAATGCAGATGAGAATCACCTACAAGAAGGCTTGTTGTTAGAGCGTAAGAATTTCTACATGCTTTTTGCTACCGAAGACCAAACTGAAGGCATGAACGCTTTTGTAGAGAAAAGGAGACCTGATTTTAAGGGGAAATAGCTTTAATAATGTTTGACTAAAAAGTTAGTCTAGTGTGTCATCCTGAACTCGTTTCAGGATCTCCTTGTTCGATTTCTAACCTGATCATCAAGACCCTGAAATAAATTCAGGGTGACTTATCTACTTTTTAGCTAGTCGTTTTGTTCAAATCACGAAGCTAGTGCTTATCGACAGTGAGACTAACTATTTTGACACGCCGGTGTCAGAATTATTTAAAGAGTAAGCGCATTGCGCATTTTAATCACCAATAACAATTTCATAGCCTTAAAACAATCCTATAAAATTTGGTGATTAATTACAGCTCTTTACCTTTGTAAACAAGAATAATTATCAACTAAGAATAATTGCCAACAACCTTTGAAAAAATAGGAGAGATGCTTCGCGAGCACGATCTTAAAGTAACCCACCAACGGTTGGTTATTGGTCAGTATTTGTTCGAGAACAAAAAGCATCCAACAGCTGAAGATGTTTACGAGAGAATTCGACCAAACAATCCTTCTATTTCGATGGCAACTGTTTACAAAACGCTTGATTGTTTTGTGAAAGCGGGTCTTGCCCAAAAAGTAGGAACAACTGAAGGCAAAACGCGTTATGATGCTAACTTAGATAGGCACGATCATTTGTACTGCGAAGAATCAAACCAGATAATTGACTTCTCTAACGAGCAACTGCATCATTTAGTAGATGATTATTTGCGTACGCTCAATATTCAAAATTTCGAAGTTTCTGATTTCCAAATCCAGATTAATGGAAAGGTGTTAGAAAAGAACAAACCAGTTATTGTTAAAAACTCAATAAAATAAAATCAAAATGACTTTAGTAGGAAAAAAAGCTCCATCGTTTAAAGCAGCTGCCGTAGTAAACGGCGATGAAGTAATCGAAGACTTTTCACTAGACCAATACTTAGGCAAAAAGCACGTGGTTTTCTTCTTTTACCCAAAAGATTTCACGTTCGTATGCCCAACTGAACTTCATGCCTTCCAAGCCAGATTGGCTGACTTTGAAAAACGCGGTGCTGCCGTTGTTGCCTGTTCAACTGATACTGAACAGTCGCACTGGGGTTGGTTGCAAATGCCAAAAGAGCACGGTGGTATTCAAGGAATTACTTACCCAGTTGTGGCCGATACAACCAAAACCATTGCCGCCAACTACGGTGTGCTTTTTGGTGATTACGAAGGCGACGAAGAAGGTAACCTTGTGGCTACAGGACCAATGATTGCTTTCCGCGGTCTTTTCTTAATCGACAAAGAAGGTGTGGTTCAGCATCAATTAGTTAACCATTTACCACTAGGTAGAAATGTTGACGAAGCGCTAAGAATGGTAGATGCCCTTAAATTTTTCGAAGAAAAAGGCGAAGTATGCCCAGCCAATTGGAGCGAAGGACAAGATGGTTTGGTTGACACTCACGAAGGTGTTGCCAGCTACTTGGCTTCTCACTAATATTTAATTCAAGTTTGAAATAGAAAAGGCAGCTCTTTAGGGCTGCCTTTTTTTGATGGCTATTTACGAAGTAAAGGTATAATTTGACAATACATGCTAAAAAGTCAAAGTAAAGCTTTACATTTGGCTTTGAATAGTTAAGCTATAGGTTTACTTTTAAGATGAAAAAGCGCATTCAAATACAACATCTGGAGAAGCGGATGAGTCTTTTTGCTCAAGCTGGTGAATTCCCTGCGCCCAATTCTGGTTGGATAAAAGCTGTAAGAACTGCTTTGAGAATGACGATGCAGCAGCTCGCCAAAAAATTAGGAGTAAGCAAACAAAGCATTGCAGATTTAGAAAAAAGGGAGCAAGAAGATGCTGTTACCTTAAGAAGTTTAAAAGAAGCCGCCAATGCGTTAGATATGAAATTGGTTTATGGTTTTGTGCCAAAAGACGGTTCAATTGACAATTTGATTGAGAGAAAAGCACGAATAATGGCTGAACAAATTGTGGCCCGAACATCTAACTCAATGAAATTAGAAGACCAAGAAAATTCTAAATCTAGATTGAAGAATGCCATAGAAGAACGCACCCAAAGAATTAAGGAGCAAATGCCCAAGAGCCTATGGGATTAAATTTGGATTATGATGATGGCCAAACGCCCATTGACGAAGAAGAGAAAGATGGGTTGCTAATTTCGGCAATTGCCACTCGCGGTGAGTTAGATGAGTTTGAACAGCAAAACATTGAAGAGGCCGTTGAATGGGTAATTGGTAAAACATTTAAACCCGAAAGAGTTTTTTCAGAACAGTTTGTTTGCAACCTGCACAAGCGCATGTTTAATGATGTTTGGAAATGGGCTGGTAAATACAGGCTCACCAATAAAAACTTGGGTATTAATTACTGGGAAATTCCAACGGCACTACGCCAATTATGTGATGATGCATTGTTTTGGATCCAAAACCAAACCTTCGGCCCAGATGAAATTGCCATCCGATTTAAACATCGAGTGGTGAGTATTCATTGTTTCCCAAACGGAAATGGTCGGCATAGCCGGTTAATGGCAGATGTAATTGCACAAAGCGTATTTAAGCAACCCTTTTTTAGTTGGGGAATGAATACTGGTTTAGATAGCAAGTCTGCCCGCTCCATTTATTTGTTAGCACTTAAAGAAGCAGATGCAGGCGATTTTAGAAAGCTTGTTGAGTTTGCGAGAACCTGAGTTTTAAGTCAATTCTTTCAAAGTATTGTCAGTCAAATTGAATTTGAAAACACGACATTGATTAAATTCATTTATCCCAACAACTCGAAATTCCGTTAGTTGATTATCAAGTTCACTCTGAAAAACTGTGTCAAAATATCTAATTTTCTCAGGTTCAGTGAAAAGTTCTTCTGTTTCTTGATTAAGGATGTTGTAAATAACGATGCCAGCGCCAACTATTACCACATAATCGTTTTGCGGCATGACCAAGGCGGCATATGGGTTGCCATAAACCCATGCAATTAATTTGTCTTCTTTGGCATAATCAAATGGATTTGTAGCATGGGGCAAATATTTAATGTAGGTATTTTCATAGATGGCGTAAATGCGGAATATTTCACTTTCGCATAGGAACTTTAAATCTTTTTTCATCACTTCTTCTTCAACCGCCCGCTTTTCTTGAGCGCTTCGTTAATGATCCATTCCAGTTGACCATTTACGCTACGAAACTCATCGGCCGCCCATTTTTCAACGGCTTTCATCATGTCTTCGTCAACTCTTAAGGCAAATGGCTTTTTCTTGGTCATGTGTTACAATCTTTTTTTCTCAAGAGCAGCTACCACAAAAGCACCATCGCTAAAAACATTCACTACTCGCCAACCTTGCATAGAAAGGTCGTTTAGGCGCTTCTCAAAAGTTTTATAAGATTCAAAGGCACCTTTTTTTTCTAGTTTATACATGCCGATTAATTTTTAAGTGTGAAGAGTTCCTGTATTTACAACTGGGCTGGTGTCTTTGTCAGAACATAACACAACCATTAGGTTACTTACCATAGCTGCTTTTTTGTCATCGTCAAGCTCAATAATTTGCTTGGCTGAAAGTTCTTCAAGGGCTTTTTCTACCATGCCAACGGCACCTTCTACAATTTTGAGTCGTGCTGCAACAATGGCTGTGGCTTGTTGGCGTTTAAGCATGGCTCCGGCAATTTCACTTGCATAAGCCAAGTAGCCAATTCGAGCTTCCATAACATCAATACCTGCAATTGACAAACGCTCGTCAATTTCATTTTCAAGGGCATGATTTATTTCTTCAACGCCTGAGCGGAGAGTTATTTCGGCCATCTCGTCATCAAAATTGTCGTAAGGATATTGAGCTGCCATTTTTCTTACTGCGGCATCGCACTGAACGCGAACAAAGTTTTCGTAATTATCAACTTCAAAAGCAGCTTTAAACGTGTTTTTAACACGCCAAACCAATATTACGCTAATAAGAATCGGATTGCCAATGCTGTCGTTTACTTTAATTTTTTCGCTATCAAAGTTTCTGGCTCTAAGTGAAATTGGAATTTTGCGGTAGAAAGGATTTACCCAAAAGAAGCCATTCTTCTTAACGGTGCCTTTGTAGGTTCCGAAAAGTACCAATACTCTAGAACCATTTGGGTTAACAAAGAAAAATCCTGGCAAGCAGAACACGGCAAGAATCCAATAAACGATTGAAATGCCTAGCATAAATTCTTCTTCCATGTCAATGTTTACACCTACAAGACCAAGCGAAATACCTATTACCATGAAAAGCATTAGGTATCCTGAAACGGGACTAACTGTTTTCTCTTTCATTTTTCAAGTGATATTAAAATGATATCGTAAAAGTATCAAAAAGATTTCAATTGACCAAATGCCATGGATTGGTGTTTAGTCGCATAATCTAGAATTTCGATTGAATTCATTCAATCGCTTCTCATAAATAGAACCTGTTCAAAAGTCATTTTGAATGTCAAGAGAATCAGCCGAATAGAGCGGGGTTTTAGTAGAAAAAGAAAAGCCACTTAGCGAGTTTCTTCTAAGCGGCTTTGGGCGTAAAAACAGTTGTTATTAGGGTATTGGTTTTGTGCTAAATCGTTTTAGTCATGATGATTAACTGATGCTAATATGGCAACAAGTATTGGGTTGCCAAAGGCAGAATCTATAAGTGGCGTTTATTTTAGTGAAAAGTGATTTTTTAGCCATTAGCGACTAGCCATTAGCCAATAGGGAAATTTTAGTGAAAAGTGAAAAGTGAATGGTGAAAGGTTGTGCGCCCCAAAGTTGAAACTTCGGGTAAGAATGGGAATTGCCAATACTAGAAACTAGGAACTAGAGACTAGAAACCAATTGAACATTTAACATTTCGCATTTAACATTGAATTGGCCATTAAGAATTGGAGTGAAAAGTGAATGGTGAATGGTGAAAGGTTGTGCGCCCCAAAATTGAAACTTCGGGTAAGAATGGGAATTGCCAATACTAGAAACT
>JAGQWA010000232.1 GCA_020437725.1 Bacteroidota bacterium
CATATCCGTCATATTCTTGAGTACATGAAATTGTGCATAATGATAAAACTGCAATCAATAATGAGCTGGAAATGAAAACGCGATTGAATTTCATGGCTTTTGTTGATTAAAGTTTTCCAATTTAAATAAGCATGAGTTTAAAGAGAAAGTGTAGTTCATAATTAGCTCTTAATTCCTAATCTTTCAATTTAATTCTTCCCGGATTATCAAGCGAAATTTCTCCGTTCTCTACCTTGCCTGTATACCATTTGCGTTTGAGCTTCATTTTGAAATTAAGAGTCTGCGAAGTATCAATTGGAATTTCAACTGTTGCTGGTCCAACAAGTCTTTGACAGCCGCCATTTTTAAGTATGTTTTCAAAAATTAATTCGTTAACGCCGTCAACTAGTTGAGATTGATATGAAATACTATAGTTAAAACAACCATAGTCATCACTTGTTTCAACAAGTATGTAAGAATCATAAATTGAATAAGGGTTTGAAAATTTTAAAGAGATAAGCAAATCTGATCTAATTGGCAAAACTGAGTTTTGATCATTTTCTTTATTGCAGGAATGAAAGAGAGATGAGCTTACAGCACAAACAAGTAAGAAATATAAGTTACAGTTGGTTTTAAAATGCATAGCGCTACTCTTTCAGTTTTATTTTACCAGGGTTATCAAGCGAAATTTCTCCTTTCTCAACTTTGCCTGTGTACCATTTGCGCTTGAGCTTCATTTTGAGGTCAAAGGTTATCGTTGAGTCAATTTCTATCAATGCTGTTGCTGGTGCTATTGTTGGTGGAGGATTATTAAATTTTTTGATTTTGTCGAAATACACGCTTAATATACCGTCTTTGAATTCATAATTATTGGTAATTTCATACCCGTAGCTATCAAATTCTTTTACCGTTTCAACTAATATATAGGCGTCATTATTAAAGGTTATTCTAGATAAGGTAAGATCAGTTCTAATTGGAACTAATTCATAATCATCAAATTTTTCTGTGCATGCATGCAATGTAGGTATGACAAGTAAGAGTGTATAAATAAAACGATAAATATTGATGTTCATGATGAGATTATTTGATAATTTCAAATTTTGCCGTAAAGTTCTCGTCTTTACTATAAACACGTATTATGTATAACCCTGAGTTCCAGTTTCTCGTTGATAATGAATTCATTTCATTGGAGACTTCGGAATCGTAAATGACCATACCCCGAGCATCAAAGATTTTTAGACTACATCCGATAAGGTTTTCATTCACTAGAAGCGTAGCTTTTTCAGAAGCCGGATTTGGGAAGACTGATACCATATTGTGAACAGGGTTTTGTTGGCCACTAGTCCATTTTTTCTGAAAATATACAGAGATGCCGGCCTTGTGTTTTATGTCATCTGCATGAGGAAACCATTTATTAATTGACTCACTGTCCCAAGTTTTATTTAATACATATATTATGTTGCCTTCTAATTTTGCTTTGAGCTTATTGCCATCTCTGTATGGGGTCGTTATCCAAGTTAAATCGGTATAAGGATCAATCTTTCGAGAAGAAAGAGATGGATCGATTACTCTCCATAGGTTAGACCTACCATAAAGAATCCAATAAGGCGTTTCTCCAGAAACCAAGCTGCCAGTAAATATTTCATAATTGCCTACGGGCCAATCGGCTTCAATTTCTATAGTTACTTTGTAAATGTCTGCTTTGTATTTTTTATTTTTTATTAAATCCTGATTATCATCCGAAAGTTTTCCTGTTTCATTTACACTTTGAAAGTAGTCGTCTTCGATCTTAATGGTACAGTCCTCACAAATCTTAGTTTCTGAAGTTGTGGTTCCTGTAAAATGATGAATTAGGAATTCTGACTTGTCAATCCAATTAAGTGCCTTATCCGCTCTCACCTTTCCATAACCAGTTCTTTCGTCATAGCCGCTATTAGTAACAAGATTATAGTTCAAGTCTTCGGCTGAATTAGAAATCAACCATTCAATATCCTCAGGCGTCAAGTTTTGAGGGTGATTGACGTTATCGACATTGTCATAGTAGCTTTTCATTAAACCTGCCAATCCAGACACCAATGGCATGGCAAAAGAAGTGCCATTTTTCGAATCGTTTCCAGGTAATAATATTTTATTCTGACCAACTGCAAGAGTGTTAATAGCCTTTTCGCTAGGTGCTAAAACATCTAAATTGTACCCCCAAGATGATCCTTCTTGACCTGAATCAAATCTTTTATTGTCTTTGTCCGATGATCCTACCTTGATGGTTAACTGATCGGCGAATGAGCCTGGGTAATTAAAGAATTTACTACCTCTATTACCTGCAGCACAAACCATTAGGACTTCATTTCTTTGAGCAAACCTGAATGCCTCGACCACCCCTTGAAATCCCTTGTTTATTCTATTTTCTCCATCGGGATCCCAGTATTCATTGTTCATTATATTTAACCTGTAACCACGTCCATTATTCGGATTAAAAAGTACACCTTCAATTACTGCGGCCGAAATAATTGCACTGGTTCCCCAGGCGGTTACTAGGTTGAAAAGTCCGCAGCCCGAATTGTTTTGAGACATGTCTCCACCAGCTACACCAGCCATACCAAAGGGCGTTTGTTCATTAGGCCTTATATTATTATTCAACGCACCTATCTGACTTCCTGTAGCCGTTCCGTGATCATAGAACTCTGTAGATGCTGAAAGGGCGATTCCATCAATATAATTCCAGCCGCCTAATATTTTGCTTTCATCAAATCTACCTTTTCCAGAACTGTTAAACTTTAGCTGAAAATCATCATGTTGCCAATTCATCAGACCATCGAGATTACCAATTCTAATTTCTTCTCGACCTTTTGAATAGTTCCATGCATCTTCAACATGGATATGTGCATCTGAAATGCCTGAAATGCTTTTAAGTTGACCTTGTTGACTGTATTTTGCATCCGAGGGAGCCCAAGGAAAAGAAAGTACGCGGTTTACTTCTGCATAAGAAATAGAATTTATGTCAGCAGAGTCGAAAGTTGGGGTAATACTATCTAAATGTAGGGCTTCAGGAAGTTGAATGAGCAAAGTTCTCCATACAGGGGGAACAAATACGGTATCTCCACCGCGTGTTAATGAGATGGTGTCTTCCGTGGTAAGATTTTGGTGAATTTTTGATGCGTAGTAGTTTTTCCAATCAAGAGTGTCATCAAATAAACTGTCTAATTCATCAATTGCTTCTTGTGTAATGAAGTCTTCAAGTTTCTTAAATTCAAGGTCGAGATTGTCAACTATCGAAGTATTAATCACATCGTTAAATCGAATGATTAATTGATGGTTTCTTCTTGTCAATTCTGATGTGTCAGCATAGTTAGTAGTTGTGTCTTTTTCAAAAAGCGAGTATCTAGTTAATTCAAGTTTGCTACTATCACCCATGTCTTTTCTGAGAAGCATTTGGCAAGTATCGTCACCAATAAACTGGCATGAAATGGGAACAAGTTTGTTGGTGTCTTCAATTTCATAGAGTTTCTTCCAAACTACATTTCCATTGGTATCAACCATGGTGTTTAGGCACGAATTGTCTTTGTAACCAATGTCAGTAGTCATGGATAGAAAAATTTTATCGTCCTGAACATTTAGGCAAGAGGCATTTGGATTGTAGCTGTCAACTAGAAAATGAGACTTTGTCCAAATCTCTGTGCCAGATTCATTGTATTTTACAATTTGCACATCGGTTGAAGTAGAAACATCGTTATAGGTAGTTAGAAAGTAGGCATTATCGTTTTCGTCAATTGTAAAGCCT
Source organism: Bacteroidota bacterium (assembly GCA_020437725.1). Taxonomy (GTDB): domain Bacteria; phylum Bacteroidota; class Bacteroidia; order CAILMK01; family JACPUW01; genus JAGQWA01. Next base: position 3,758 of record JAGQWA010000232.1, read on the forward strand.
TTGGTTCGGTAGCTTATGGCCGTGTCGCAAAGAGTATCTGCCCAAACTTGCCCCAGTGTATTGTCAAGGCAAAAGATTTTGCTATTCCAGTTCCCAGATTGTAAGAAGTTTATACAAGTTATGTATTTGCCATCCGACCTTTTTTTAATGTCAACAAACTCGATTGATGAGCCCGTGGCACTGATGTTGTAGCTAAATGATTGAATGCCATTATTCTCATCATATAGTATTTTATACAAACTACTTGCACCACCTGTGCTGGTTGAAAGGGCTAGAATCTCGGCGTTTCCGACATTGGTATTTAGGTCAATACCGCCGTCATCGTTTCCGCTATTATCAAATATCTCAGTCCATAGCAATTCGCCAAGGTTATTGAGTTTTAATGTAAATGCATCGTTATCACTCTCACTTTTAATTATTTGACCAGTTACAAATATGTTATCAAATTCATCAATGTATAATTTCGATGGCACTTCATCGGAAGTGCTTGCCATATTGTCATAAACGTATTGCCATTGGAAAATTCCAGAAGAATTGAGTTTTACAACAATGAGATCGTAGTTTGATCCAGGATTGTTTATTGTTCCTACAGCGATAATATCACCAATGCTATTAACGCCTACGTCAATTCCATAGTCGTTTTGATTCGATGCTCCATTTATATTATATAACCAATCAACATCGCCATCACTATCAAATTGAGTAACCAACATGTTATGATTTTCGCCAGATACATAGCTCTGTGATACACAGAGTGTTTTTCCATTATGATGTATTGACTTAACAAAGGGATTGGCCTTGTCAAGATTGGCAAATTCAGTTTTGTAGTCAATATTGGTTGCATATTGCCCATAAACTGTTGAAGCGAATAGAAATAAGGTTACAGTTAAGAATTTATTCATGGTCGTTGATTTGATTAAACCAAACGTATGAATAATTTTCTATAAGAAAAAACTTTTCGCTAAATAAAATTAGCGGATGTTAATTCATATAAATGCTAAACTTCTTTCTATATGCTTGCGGCGAAAGGCCAGTGTGTTTTTTAAACAGGTTTCTGAAGCTCTTAATGTCGCTGTAGCCCACGTCATACATAATCTCGTTTACGGTTTTGTTGCTGTTTTCTAACTGTTTTTTGGTGGCTTCAATTCGCACTTTTTGCAGGTAACCAATTGGCGTATTGTGAGTTGCTTTTTTAAATCTGCGAACAAAGGTTCTTTGCGGAACTAGCACCTGGTCTGCTATATCGCCCACATTTCCAATGGTGGCAAATTGTTCTTCAATATGCTTTTGTGCTTTTAGAATAGCAGCATCATCATGGTGATGTACGCCATTAAAAATGGTAAATGGCAACTGGCTTGGCTTATTCATATCGGCTACCAACATTTTGGCCAACCAAATGGCAATCTCCTTGCCTTGGTATTTTTCCACCAAATAGAGTATGAGATTTTGAAAAGAAAACGCTCCTCCGCTGGTATAAATGCCATTATAATCGGTAATGGTGTATTGTGGAATGAGCTCAACCTTGGGGAACATTTGGTTAAACAACTCTGCGGCCGACCAATGCGTTGAGCACTTTTTACCGTCTAGCAGTCCAGACGAAGCCAAAACAAATGCACCAATGCAAAGTGAGCCGAGTTCAACATTTTTGGCATGTATTTTTTGCAGCCAAGGCACAAAATGAGCATTGTCTTCTACTGCTTGCATAAGCAGGTGGTTTTGCACTGCTGGTATTAAAAGAACATCAAGATCGTTGGCTTCATCAATGGTTTTGTTGCACTCTACCCAAACCATTTCGTCTAGCTGAATATGGCCTTTTTGTTTGCCCACCAATTGAATATCGAACAAGGG
>JAGQWA010000233.1 GCA_020437725.1 Bacteroidota bacterium
AACCGCTTGCATAGGTTTCGGTCCAACCTTCAACGGCATGCGGAAACTCAATTTGGTATTCAATTTTCACACTTCTATCAATGTCTTCATAGTCAATAGACAGAACGGTAGTGGTTTCTTTCTTTTCTTTTGAAACGGTTGCTTTTTGCGGCTTCAATTCCAAATGAAGCAATCTAAGGTGCCTAAGTGGTGGAAGCAGATCATGATTTCCTACTCTAATCATATCAGGATTTATTCTAATGCAATTCATTAGTCCATCTTCGCTCATAACAGCATTAAAAACATCTATTTTATCTGCTTCTCCTTCAAAATAGGAGTGTAGGTTATATTGGTATTGGTCATCAACCAACTTCAATTGTGAGTACGCATGTCCACACCACTCTTGCCCTGAAAACGACAATTTTAATGGCAGCGGATGTTCCTTTACATCAACCGGGGTAAAGGCCGACGTCATTAAAGAATAAGGGTAAATGCCAGTATTAAATTTACGGGTGGCATTCATTTTTAAAATAGGAACGGCGCTTGTGTTTCCATTTACCTTATCGGTTTTTACATGGTCTTTATTTGAGAAATGCTCAGTAACAAAAATGAGAACGGCATGGCCTTGGTGAATTTCGCCATAGCGAGCCTGTTCTAAATGGTAAGAAGTTAATTCGGCTTTGCCTTTGTACCAGTATGTATCAAATTCGCTGGCTTTTTCGGCCGAAATAGCTGGTGTGGTTTCGCAGCTATAAAGCAACGGAATGGCGAGAAGGGATAAGATTAAGAAGCGCATAATGCTGATTAGAATAAAACAGCAAGTTAGTAGAAACCATTAGAATTTAACTTCCAATATCTTTGCACCGCTTTTTACAAGAGCTATGGTTTATATAACTCGAAGAGAAACATTTAACGCCGCCCACAGGCTTTATAGAGAAGATTGGAGCGATGAGCAGAACGAAGCCGTTTTTGGAAAATGTGCCAACAAGTATTTCCATGGTCATAATTTCCACATGTTTATTACGGTAAAGGGTGAGCCAGATCCGCAAACGGGTTTTATTATCGATTTAAAAGAGCTGAGCAAAATTGCCAAGCGAGAGATTGTAGATGTGGTAGATCACAGTAATTTAAACGTTGATGTTCCTTTCTTAAAAGGCAAAATGCCATTTATATAAAACATGGCCATTGCTTTTTGGGCAATTCTTGAGCGCGAGTTGCAAAACCATAATTGCAGTTTGCATTGCATTAAAATTGTTGAAACCGAAAACAACTACGTAGAATATTACGGCTAGTTTCGGGTTCCATTATCAAATAATTCATTTTAGGTTAAATAAGGTATTATGAAGGCATTTGTATTTCCAGGGCAAGGTTCTCAATTCCCAGGCATGGGTAAAGACCTTTACGAATCATCAGCAGAAGCTAAGGCTCTTTTTGACGAAGCTGATGAAGTTTTAGGCTTTTCACTTTCTAAAGTAATGTTTGAAGGCACTGAAGAAGAGCTAAAACAAACGCACATAACCCAGCCAGCCGTGTTTTTGCATAGCTGTGCCATTGCAGCTGCAAACGCCGCGGAAATGCAACCTGATATGGTAGCTGGCCACTCACTTGGCGAGTTTTCTGCCTTGGTTGCCAATAAAACCATTGCCTTTAAAGATGCTTTAATTCTTGTGAGCAAAAGAGCCAAAGCCATGCAAAAAGCTTGTGAAGCAAATCCAAGCACCATGGCTGCTATTTTAGGATTAGAAGATGCAGTGGTTGAAGAAGCTTGCAACGAAGTTGACGGCGTTGTGGTGGCAGCTAATTACAATAGCCCTGGCCAAGTGGTTATTTCTGGAGAGAACGAAGCCATTGACAAAGCTTGTGAGATTTTAACCGAACGTGGAGCCAAAAGAGCGCTTAAGCTTCCTGTAGGTGGTGCATTCCACTCTCCGTTAATGGAAATAGCTAGAGAAGAATTGGCGCAGGCCATTGAAGAAACTACCTTCAACACACCAATTTGCCCGGTTTACCAAAATGTTACCGCGTCTGCTGTTAGCGATCCTGCTGAAATTAAAGCCAACCTTAACAAGCAACTTACGGCTCCGGTTAAATGGACTCAAACCATGAACCAGATGATTGAAGATGGCATGACCAGTTATACCGAAGTAGGTCCTGGAAAAGTGCTACAAGGATTAATTAAAAAAGTGGATAGAGCGTTTCCTACAGCGTCGTTATAAAGTGCTATTCATCAAGAATTTGCTTTAAATTCCGCAAAAATCATGTAATGGTTATTTCTAATACTGAATTTGTTGCTGGGCAGGAAATTGCTCAAACTCTTGGTTTGGTAAGGGGCAGCACGGTTAGAGCTCGCAATTTTGGAAGAGACATTTTTGCCAGCTTAAAAAACTTGGTTGGGGGTGAAATTTCTGAGTACACCAAATTATTAGCAGAAGCAAGAGAAGAAGCACTTTACCGAATGGAAGAAGATGCCAGAAGAATTGGTGCTGATGCCGTTGTGAATGTTCGCTTCACTACATCAGCCGTAATGCAAGGCATGGCCGAAATTTTGGCCTATGGCACCGCAGTAAAATTCAAGTAGCCATGGAAGATTTTTGGGGAGTATTCTTTGGCCTAGGTATTTTGTGGGTGCAAATATTAATTTTTCTATGCTGTGCTATTGCCTTGGTTTACTTCATATTTAAGCGTATAGCAAACAAGAAAGACGAAAGGTTTGAGAAGCGGTCTAATTAGTGACAAATTAGTTTTTCAACTTTTCGAGAAGATAAGTTGCTGTATGGCTTTCTTTTACTTTTAAAATACCTTCAGGGGCACCTTGATACAGAAGTTTTCCACCCTTATCTCCACCTTCAGGTCCTAAATCTATTAACCAATCGGCACATTTTATCACATCTAGGTTATGTTCAATAATTACTATTGAATGCCCTTTGTCAATTAGTTTTCTAAAAGCCTTCAGTAAATAATGAATGTCGTGAAAATGAAGGCCTGTGGTTGGTTCATCGAATATGAATAGGATAGATTCATCTCTATTTCCTTCGGTTAAATAGAAGGCCAGCTTAATTCTTTGAGCTTCGCCCCCAGAAAGAGTGTTAGATGATTGTCCGAGACCCAAATAGCCTAGCCCTACGCTTTGTAAAACCTCCAGTTTTGATTGAATGTCTTTTTCTTGATCAAAGAAGTCAATTGCGTCATCAACAGTCATATTTAAAACATCAGTAATAGACTTATTGCGCACTTTAACATCAAGAATTTCGGGTTTAAATCTTGAGCCCTTGCATTCATCGCATTTTAAATGCAAATCAGCCATAAACTGCATTTCAACTGTAATGTAGCCATCACCTTTACAGGCATCGCATCTTCCGCCATCTACATTAAAAGAGAAATGTGCCGGAGCATATCCGCGACTTTTAGCCACATTTTGGTTGGCAAATAAAGACCTAATTGAGTCATAGGCTTTAATGTAAGTAACTGGATTAGAGCGCGACGATCTGCCAATAGGGTTTTGATCAACGTATTCAATATGTTTAACGCGTTTGTAGTTTCCTTCTAGGGCCAGGCAGTTTTTGGCTTCACCTTCTTCTGAGCGGGTTTTGTTAAATAACGAAGGAACCAAAACTTCCTTAACAAGCGTAGATTTTCCTGAGCCACTCACACCAGTAATAACTACCATGCTATGCAATGGAATAGTGGCATTTACTTGTTTAAGGTTATGCTTAAATGCTTGAACAATTTCGAGTTTGTATTTAGGAACCTTCCTTTTTTCAGGCACAGGAATAACCAATTCGCCTTTTAAGTATTTGCTGGTTAAAGTATTTCCTTCATTGGCTAGGGCAATCATATCACCTTCAAATGTTATTTCACCGCCTTTGCTGCCAGCAAGTGGGCCCATATCTATTAAATAGTCAGCCTGCTTAATCACATCTTCGTCGTGTTCAACTACAATTACTGTATTTCTTAGATCGCGAAGTTGCTTCAATACTTTTAATAGGCGCTCGGTGTCTTTTGAATGCATTCCTATAGAAGGTTCGTCTAGTATATACATTGAGCCTGTAAGCGTGCTGCCAAGTGATGTAACCAGTTGAATTCTCTGAGATTCGCCACCAGAAAGGGTTCTGGCATCTCTGTTTAAATTGAGATAGCCTAGGCCTAATTCACAGAGAAATTCCAGCCTTTTAGTAATCTCAAACGTTACGCGTTTAGAAACACCTTTTTGATATTCATCGAGCTTTATGTTTTGAAAAAAAGCGTTTAGTTTTTCAATTGGCATTAGCACCAAATCAGAAATTCCTACGCCATCAATTTTCACGTAATTGGCGTCTTTTCTTAATCGAGTTCCTTTGCAATCAGGGCAGGCAGTTTTGCCTTTGTATCTAGAAATTAAAACGCGATATTGAATTTTATAAGCATTGCTTTGAAGGTATTCGAAGAAGGCATTTATTCCTTCTACGTGAGAGTTTCCATTCCAAAGCAAATCGAGCTGTTGGTTATCTAAGTCGAAATAAGGTTTGTGTATGGGAAAGTCTTTGGCGTGTCTAATGAACTCATCTTTCCATTCAATCATTTTTTCTCCTTTCCAGCACGCCACGGCATTTTCATAAACAGAAAGGCTTTTGTCAGGAACCACCTTGTCTTCATCAATTCCAATAACGGTACCAAACCCTTCGCAAGTTTTACAAGCACCATATGGGTTGTTGAAGGTGAACAGGTTAACGCTTGGTTCTTCGAATTTTATTCCATCAAGCTCAAATTTGTTTGAGAAGGAGTGTATTTCACTTTCTTCATTTTCACCAAATACTTCTATTACGCATTCGCCGTGTCCCTCAAAAAAGCATGTCTGGACAGAATCGCCAATTCTTTCAATGTTTTCTTGACTTTCTTGGTTAACTGAAATTCTATCAATTAAAAGAAACAGCTCATTCGATACTTTGGCCTTGCCAAGAAAAGACTCAAAAAATTGATCGGTTTTGTCATCTGATTTTAAAAATTCTAAGACTTCTTCGATAGTTATCAACCGTTTTTTAAGAGAAATCCTAGTAAACCCTTTTTGCAGTATTATCTCTAATTCCTTTTCTAAAGACCGGCCTTCTTCCAGAATAATTGGAGCCAACACTTGAGCTTTTGTGCCGTTTGAATACTCATGAAGTTTTGTAAGAACATCGCTAACTGTATGTCTTTTAACCTCTTCGCCATTTTTTGGCGATATGGTTTTGCCTGCTCTCGCAAAAAGCAATTTTAAGTAATCATAAATCTCTGTAGTGGTGCCCACAGTAGAGCGTGGGTTACTTGTATTTACCTTTTGCTGAATGGCAATGGCCGGGGCAATGCCCTTTATGTAATCCACTTCTGGTTTTTCTATCTTTCCAACAAACTGCCTAACATAAGCTGAAAGGCTTTCGATATACCGGCGTTGCCCTTCAGCATACAAAGTATCAAATGCCAACGACGATTTTCCTGAGCCAGATACTCCTGTTATTACCACCAATTGGTTTTTCGGAATGTTGATGTCAATATCCTTTAAGTTGTTTTGTCGAGCACCCTTTATTTGAATAAAATTTTGAGCAGATA
>JAGQWA010000234.1 GCA_020437725.1 Bacteroidota bacterium
ACTGTTGCTTATATTGTTTCTTCTGTTTTATTATACAGGCAAAAAAGGTCTTGCCACAAGTCTTCAAGAATCTAAATTTAAGTACCGTATTGCGCATTGGTTAGAAGAGTTGGCAAGAAACTTAACCACATTTAAAATAGCTGGCAACACAAGACTTCCGCTCAATAAACTCGAGAATTATTTATCAGGCTATTTATATAAACGCCGGGCTCATTTTAAGGTACTAATTTGGCAGTACTCAAGCTTTGTAATTTTTAAAACTGTAATAGTTGGCGGTTTATTAATTATGGGAGGCTTTTTGGTTATTGACCGCCAAATTTCTGTAGGCCAATTTGTAGCAGCTGAAATTGTAATTGTTACCATAATGGCTGCTATTGAAAAACTACTGTTGAGACTAGATATAATTTATGACATTCTCACCGCCGTTGAAAAAATTGGAAATGTTACCGACCTAGAAATTGAAACAGAACAAGGTTTGGTTACTCAAAATGTTCATTCTGGTTTTCATCTAAAAATTCAAAACCTAAGCTTTACTTATCCAAACGCTAAAGAAAAGGCACTTGCCGATATAAGTTTTGAGATTGAAGCAGGCAAAAGCATAGCCATTGTTGGTGCCGAAGGTAGCGGAAAATCTACCCTAATGCACCTTTTAGCAGGTATGTACCACAACTACCAAGGTCAAATAGAAATAAACAGTTTTTCTTTAAAAGATCTCAACATATCTGCCTATAGAGACCAAATTGGCGATAGCTTATCTCATGAACACATTTTTGAAGGTTCGCTTTTAGAAAACCTTAGCTTGGGTAGAAATTCAGTTTCACAAGCCGATGTTCAAAAATATCTTGAGGTTACAGAACTAAATAAATTGGTAAATGAGCTGCCAAATGGTTTGCACACACAACTAGTAGCCACAGGCCAAGGCTTACCATCGTCAGCAAGAAAAAGAATTGTACTTACCAGAAGTTTATTAGGCAACCCCAAACTCATTTTGTTCGACGATTTCTTTTTTAACCTAGAATCGGCTTATAAAATAAGGGTGCTAAACAAAATTTTACAAGACAAAGTGGTTTCAGCAACCATAATTGCATCGAGCCACGACCCATTAGTGCTCGAAAGAGTTGACACCATTATAATGTTAGAGAAAGGCAAGTTGGTGGCTAAAGGCTCTTGGAGCGAATTAAAAAATATTGACGGTTTTCAATGCTTAATAGATTGTAGATAATGGAAGTATTTGAAAATAAGGAGTTAGACCATATGCGCATTTCACGCTTGTTATACGACAATAGGCACATTAAAAAGCTAACAGTTTGGCTACTCATCATTTTGGCAATAATTTTTGGCGCCATGTTTTTACCCTGGCAGCAAAACGTTACTGGCTATGGCAGCGTAACCGCATTTACTCCCGAAGACCGACCCCAAAAAGTATATGCCAACGTACCAGGTAGAATTATAGATTGGGCCGTTATTGAAGGCGACTTAGTTGAAGAAGGCGATACCCTTGTAAGAATTGCAGAAATAAAAGACGAATATTTTGACCCCGACATTCTTGACCGAAAACAAAAACAGCTTGCTAGCCAAGAAGCTTCAATTGCACAACTTTTTGATAAGGTAAAAGCACTAGACAAACAAATTGATGCGCTTGAAATTGGACTTGTTACCACCTTAAACAAAACGCGAAACAAACTAAAAGATGCCAGGTATAAAGTAACCATAGATAGCGCCGATCTTGCTGCCGCAAATCTTAATTACCAAACCGCACAAGAACAATATTCACGCGGAAAAGGGCTTTATGACGAAGGCCTAATTTCTTTGACCAAATACGAAAACCTGAGGGTTAAAATGCAAGAAACCCAAGCCAAAGCACAAGCTGCCGAAAACAAACTGCGAATTTCTAGAAACCAGTATCTAAACGCCATTCTCGAAATAACATCGGTTGAAGCTGATTATAACGACAAGATTTCTAAAGCCATTTCTAATAAAAACTCAACCCTTTCTTATATAAACGAAGCCGAAAACAAACTCACCAAAATGCAAATAGAAACCACCAACCTTAGCTTAAGGCAATCATATTACGTAGTAAGAGCACCAAGACGTGGTTATGTAATTAGGGCCATAAAAACTGGTATTGGCGAAATTTTGAAAGAAAACGATCCTTTAATGACCATTATGCCAACCAACCCACAAATGGCCGCCGAGGTATATGTAGAAGCCATGGATGTGGTGCTTTTAACTAAAGGAGATAAAGTGAGAATAAGATTTGACGGCTGGCCCGCTTTAGTTTTTTCTGGCTGGCCAAATGCATCGCTCGGAACCTTTGGCGGCATTGTGCAAGTAATAGATAATGTAAACACCTACGACAATAAATACAGGCTTTTAGTGGTACCCGATAAAGAAGATATTCCGTGGCCTGAGGAATTAAGACTTGGCTCGGGGGTATATGGCTGGGCCATGCTAAAAGATGTGCCCGTTTGGTTTGAGCTTTGGAGACAGCTTAACGGTTTTCCGCCAATGCCAACACATGAGCAGAAAGTAAGTAGCAGCGAGTTAAATGGCAACCCTAAAAAATACAAATGAGAACAATAATTAGCCTATTTCTCATTTGCTTGCAAACGCTTGTTCAAGCCCAAGACTCTACCATATTAAAAGCATTTTTGCTTGGACTTAACGATAACCACCCAATGCTTAAGTCGGCCAACATTACATTAGAGCAATATCAATTAAAACTATTGCAAGCTCGTGGTGGATTCGACCCCAAAATAGAACTCTTGCACCAGCAAAAAGAATTTAATGGTACCGAGTACTACAATCAAAACAAGGCCGAAATAAAAATTCCTACTTGGTATGGAATTGAACTTAAAGGGGGCTATGAATTAAACACTGGCCAATACCTAAATAATGAAAACACAACCGGATTAGATGGCTTAAGCTATGCCGAAATATCAATTCCTATACTTCAAAACTTATTGCTCGACCAACGAAGAGCCAGTTTAACAACCGCTCAATTTGAGCTTGCAATGGGTGCGGCCGATAGACAAGCTCAACTTAACGACCTTTATCTTCTGGTAAGTTTAGCCTATTGGGACTGGTATGAAAGCACATCACTGCAAAACTTGTATGCAGATGCAGTTAAAGTTGCTGATACCCGACTACAAGCAATAAAAAGAACAGTGGCATTGGGGTCGTATGCATTAATAGATACGGTTGAAGCTTTTATGGAATTAAGCCGACGACAAGCAGTGCTGCAAGAATTTAATGCACGCCAAATTGGCGCATTTAATCAATTAATGAATCATGCCTGGAGTACCGATTCTAATAGTTTATCTTATTCCAACCCCTCTTTTCAACTATTATTTACAACTGATAAATTGTTGCAAATGGTTGACTCATTTGTGTTAGAAAATCACCCAAGCATAGTAAAAATTGATCAAAAACTGCTTTCCAACTCAGTAGAACAAAACCTTTATAAACAGCAATACCTGCCCGATGTTAGGCTTAGTTATAAACCCCTAGTTAGCGGTACCAGCATGGCCAATTATTCAACAGAAAATTACACCATTGGTGCCAGCGCGCAAGTGCCCTTGTTCTTTAGAAAAGAACGAGCCAAATACCAGCTTACTGTAGCAAAAGGCGAACAGATAAATCAAGATTTACGCTTAAAACAACGAACCCTAATTAATGATTTAAATACCTATACCCAGTCTCTACAAATGCTTACAGAAATGCTAGCCTATCAACAAAACATGGTAAACGCCGCCAATAGAATGCTGGTTGCCGAACGAAGAAGGCTAGAACTAGGAGACGCCACCATTTTCATGATTAATTATCGTGAACGTTATTTGCTCGAAGCACAAATGAAACTTATTAAAACCCAAAAAGACCTAGCCAAAACCCAATCGGTGCTATTACACAAACTAGGTTTAGATGTTTTAGAATTACTCAAAAACACCTAATTGGCAGTACTTCTGCCAATTACGCAGGCAAATCTCTAATGGCATTATTGCTGTTAAACACACATTAACGGTTTGGGCTTTATCCCCTTGCCCCTTTTACTATTTTTGCCAACCATTACCCAAAAGGTAAGCTTAAGAACATCATTTAGATCTATGGCCAATTTTCTTTCAAAAGCACTTAAGAAAGTACTCGGAGATAAATCAGAACGCGATATAAAATCTGTTCAACCCATTGTAAAACAGATAAATGAAATTTATTACGATCTAAAATCTCTTTCAACCGACGAGCTGCGAGCTAAAAGCTTCGGTTTTAGAAATCAAATTCAAGAATACGTTGCCGATACTACCAGCCAAATTCAAGAACTAAGGGTTAGGGCGGCTAATAGAAACATAGAAGCCCATGAGCAAGAAGAACTATTTAAACAAATAGATGAGCTTGTTAAAAAGAAAGATGAGCAATATGAGAAGATTTTAGAAGAAATTCTGCCTGATGCCTTTGCGGTAATGAAAGAAACTGCAAGAAGGTTTACAGAAGAAAATGAACTGCCATCTACTGCTACCGATCATGACAGAAACTTAGCTGCCAAAACCGATTTTGTAAGAATTGAAGGCAACCAAGCCATTTATGCCACTTCTTGGAAAGCCGCTGGAGCCACAATTTCATGGAACATGGTGCATTACGATGTTCAGTTAATAGGTGGAATTACCCTACACCGTGGAAAAATTGCCGAGATGGCAACAGGTGAAGGTAAAACACTGGTTTCTACCCTGCCAGCATATCTAAATGCCCTAACAGGCGAAGGTGTTCACTTAGTAACTGTAAACAACTATTTGGCACAACGAGATGCTGAATGGATGCGACCTTTATATGAATTTTTAGGGGTAAAGGTTGATTGTATTGAATACCACCAACCTCATTCTGAAGGAAGAAGACAAGCCTATTTGGCCGATCTTACTTACGGAACCAACAACGAGTTTGGTTTTGACTACTTGCGCGACAATATGGCACACGAGCAAGGCGAGCTGGTTCAAAGAAAATTTCATTATGCCATGGTAGATGAAGTTGACTCAGTTTTAATTGATGATGCTCGTACACCACTAATTATTTCGGGGCCAACTTCTAAAACCGATAGCGATTCAGAGCGATTCTATGCCCTTAAAGGCCGCGTAGAAAGCTTAATGAACATGCAGAAAAAGTTTACCCAGCAATGTTTGGTAGATGCCAAAAGACTCAAAAAAGAAGGTAACAACAAAGAAGCAGGGCTAAATTTAATGCGTGCTTACCGCGGTTTACCAAAGAGCAAGGCGCTCATTAAATACCTTCAAGAAGAAGGCATTAAAACCTTCTTGCAAAAAACAGAAAACTACTATTTGCAAGATCAGCAAAAGGAAATGCCAACCGTTGACAAGGAGCTATTCTTTACCATTGATGAAAAAAACCGACAGGTAGAACTTACCGATAAAGGCATTGATTTAATAACCCGATCAGGCGAAGAAAAAGACTTCTTCGTTATGCCCGATATCGCAGCACT
>JAGQWA010000235.1 GCA_020437725.1 Bacteroidota bacterium
TATAGTTTGGGGCGAAAAAGGTAGATTTATGTACTTTACAAGTGGTGTAAAGGCTCGTTTCCACATTTTTAAACTCGATTTAAAAAAGGGCGACTTAACCCAAATTACCACTGGTCGCTATAATTACAACGCTTTTGGTTTTGCCGGCAAAAACATTGTGGTGCAAAGAACTGATATGTCTCATGCAGCTGAGCTTTTTACCGTTGACGCCAAAAAAGGAACGGCAACACCGTTTACCCAAGTAAACAAGGAGATTTACAGCAACTTGGAGTTTGCCAATGTTCGCGAGCATTGGATTAAAACCACAACGGGAGAAAAAATGCACGTTTGGCTGGTGCTTCCGCCAAACTTTGATTCTACTAAGCAATACCCTACTCTTTTGTATTGCCAAGGGGGGCCACAATCTGCCATAAGCAACTATTATAGTTTTAGGTGGAATTTTGAATTAATGGCGTCGCAGGATTACATTATTGTAGCACCAAACCGACATGGAGTACCAACATTTGGCCAAGAATGGAACCACCAAATTAGTGGAGATTGGGGTGGCCAAGCTATGCAAGACTATCTAACCGCCATTGATTGGGCAAGCGAGCTTAATTATGTAAACAAGAACAAATTAGGTGCAGTTGGCGCCAGTTACGGTGGCTATTCTGTTTATTGGTTAGCTGGAAATCATGAAAAGCGATTTAAATGCCTAATTGCTCATTGTGGGCTTTACAACTTAAACAGCTGGTACGCCACTACCGAAGAAATGTTCTTTGCCAATTATGATTTAAAATCAACGCCTTGGAGCAGGGATTGGGCCAATGTAAATAAGAAATTCAACCCTGCCAGTTTTGTGAAAAATTGGGACGCTCCTATTCTGGTTATTCATGGCGAAAAAGATTTTAGAGTGCCCGTGGGCGAAGGAATTCAAGCTTTTAACTCGGCACAATTGCTCGGAGTTAAATCGCGCTTTTTATATTTTCCAGACGAAGGCCATTGGGTGCTTAGCCCACAAAACGGATTGCTTTGGCACAGAGAATATTTCCGTTGGTTAGATGAGCATTTGAAATAGAATAACACATGAAAACTATAAAACGAACCTTTACTCTTCTTATTTGTGGCGCAGTACTATTTGGCTGCGCCAGAAAGACTCTTAAGCCTTCAAACACAGCCGTTCCACAAAAAGATTTTAACTTAAAAGTAAAGGAAAACGGGTATGTAAAGAATGAATTTAATGGTAAAACCATATCTGAAGGTGCTTACAAAGACAGCCTAAAAACCGGAAAGTGGATTTATTACAATGAAAAGGGTCAGGCTCACATTAATTGTAATTACCAAGACGGAGAACTGCATGGCCCTTATACCATGCTTCACCCAAACGACAGTGTGCGTTTTGAGTGCATTTATGTTGTTGGACAACGAGATGGATTAGCAACAGCCTATTTCGATAATGGGCTTGCCTGCCAAAAAATCAATTACCAAAAAGGCGACAAGTATGGTGAAAACACACACTATTATAGGAATGGAAAGGAAAGGCTAAAACAAAACTTTGTAAACGATACGCTTAATGGAGATGCTTTTGAATTCTACAAGAGCGGGCAACTGAAAAGTAAGGCGCATTACAAAATGGGCAAACAGCATGGCTTGGTTTACAACTATTATGAAAACGGTAGAATAATCAACCTAATCCAAATGAAAAATGGAAAGATTGACAGTGTTTTTAACCAATACCTGGTAAATGGACTTGAAGACCCATCATACAAAATTGTAAACGGCAATGGCATAGTTAAAAGCTATTATGGAGATGGAAAATTAAAAGCCATTTATTCTTACCGCAATGGCAAAAAAAAAAAAAAAACCAAAATACTAAGCCATTCAGGACAACCTTTGGCCGTAGAACATTACAAAGCTGGCAAACCGCACGGCTTAATGCTAGACTATGACAAAAACGGCAAGCTAGAGAACGAAGGCTATGCCGAAAATGGCATTAAAGTTGGCAAATGGTCGCAATACGATTCAAAAAAAGACGAATACGTTGAAAAGGAATATGAAGCAGAAGACTCAGTTTATGTATCTCTCTATGAAGACACGACCTTTTATGCTGAGTTCAAACAGAATGAAATAATGCCTGCTCCACACGGTGGTATCAACGCATTTTACAGGTGGCTTGGTAGCAATGTTATATACCCACAGGCTGAAAGAGAAATGAACATTGAAGGCACGGTATATGTGTTATTTATAGTTGGTCGCACTGGAGAAATTGAGAATGTGGGTTTACAAGAAGGAACTGAAGAACTTAATACGGAGAACTTGAATCGAGCGGCAATTAAAGCCATCGAAAAATCTCCAAGCTGGCTTCCTGGTATTCAACAAAACATACCTGTTAGGGTTTATTACAAAATGCCAGTAATGTTCAAGTTAGAAAGTCCCAAAAAACCAAAGAAATAGCCTTTTTTATTCCGAACATTATCGCACCCAGTCGCGATGCTCTGCGTCATGACAACTATTAAGCGCTGCTCTGCGCCGTGTTGTAAAGGCATAATTATCAAAGAATCATCCCTGCAATACAAGCAGTCATAAGGCAAGCCAGTGTTCCACCAATAAGTGCCTTTACCCCTAGTTTACTAAGCAAACCTGTTCTAGTTGGTGCAAGAACTCCAATTCCACCAATTTGGATACCGATTGAAGCCACATTGCTGAAGCCGCAAAGCGCGTAAGTGGCAATGAGAATACTCTTTTCGTTGGTAATGGCGCCCGATTGAATTAAACCTTCCATGCTTTTAAAGGCATAAAATTCATTTAAAATGGTTTTCTCGCCGAGAAGAGAACCTACTAATGCAATGTCTTCGCTGGCCACACCCATTAGCCAAGAAACCGGCGCCATGGCATAACCAAGCAAAAACTGAAAACTCAGCTCAGTAAACTTGCCATTTGAAATGCTGGCAACGCTCTCATTAATTCCACCAAGATTGCCAATGTAACCCATCAACATATTGCCGCCATACATTAAAGCAGTAAACACCAAAAGCATAGCTCCTACATTAACAGCCAATTTTACGCCCTGTGTGGTTCCGTTAGAAATGGCTTCAAGAACATTAGCGCCGTTTTTCTCTTTGTCAACCTTCATTTCTTCGTTGATTGGCTCTGTTTCGGGCACCAAAAGCTTGGCAAAAAGTAAGGCTGCAGGCGCCGAAATAATTGATGCGCACAACAAGTGTTTGGTAAATGTGGTCTTAACAATTTCAGGATCTAAATCAGGATTCATAATTGCCCAGCTATCTCCTAACATGCCTACGTACGACATTAGCACAGCACCAGCAATGGTGGCCATACCGCCCGTCATCAGTGCCATTACTTCAGATTTAGTCATGGTATTGATGTAGGGTTTCACCATAAGCGGTGCTTCGGTTTGCCCAACAAAAATGTTAGCCGCTGCAGCCAAGCTTTCAGCTCCTGAAAGGCGCATGGTTCGTTTCATTACCCAGGCAAATGCATAAACAACACGTTGCATTACACCCAAATAATAAAGCAACGACATTAATGCTGAGAAGAACACAATGGTTGGTAATACCTTAAAAGCAAAGAGATAACCCCAGCTTTTAGATGGGTCAATTAAACTTCCGAAGAGAAATTCAGAACCTGCATCAGATATACTAAGTAGCTTATTTACACCTTGTGAGAACCAATCGAATACATCACTAACATAAGGCGCCTTAAGTACTGCCACTGCAAAAAGGGCTTGCAGCGCCAATCCCGCAATGATAATTCGGTAGTTAATCTTTTTGCGGTTAGAACTCAGTAACCAAGCAATTCCTAAAAACAATGCAATGCCTAAAAGTGCCCTCATGCGCTTACTTCAATCGCTCAAAGAAAAGCATAAGCCATTTAATTAGACAATCCTTTTACTTTCTTATTGCTCTCAGACGTCTTATTCTGGCAATGTCTTCGTTTACTTCGGCTTTCATCATTTCCATTTCAGCCAAATTTATTTCGCCGTTTAAAAACCGCCTTTCTATGGCACCATGTCGTTGTTGGTACTCTGGCGTAAACTCTTCTCCCCTGTGGTTGTATGTACGTTTTTTCATGGCACAAGGCTAGTTATGAGTGGTGCCGTTTTTGTGCGTAGGCTGACGCATAGTGAATTAAACCTGCCACTTCTTCATTGAATTCAGTAAAGTTGAAGACTAATATTTCTCAGAAATAGCCCAGATGAGAAGTGGCAGGTTTTTGAGATAAACAACTCGGTACTATTCTTGAACCATATCTTTAAAGCAATAAACTATCTCATGAAACTTACAATCACCTTATTCGCTGTGATTCTTTTTCTTACTAATGCTGCATACGCTCAATCTAACCTTTTGGACAGCTTTATTGCATCAACCGACAGTATAATTAGGCAATTTGAAACCGGCGCGGTTATTCAATTTGAAATTACCAAAAAGCGCAAAAGCAAGGTGAAGATGAATAAAATTGTCAACGGTGCTGTTTACCAATTAGAATATCAGGTTAAGTATTCAAAACGCGGAAAGCAAGAGAAATATATCATTAGAAAACAGGTACCAATGGGTTTAAGAGAAGAACTT
Source organism: Bacteroidota bacterium (assembly GCA_020437725.1). Lineage (GTDB taxonomy): Bacteria > Bacteroidota > Bacteroidia > CAILMK01 > JACPUW01 > JAGQWA01. The sequence continues at coordinate 4,569 of JAGQWA010000235.1, forward strand.
GAATTGGTTAAGCTTAACCATGAAATAAACTACGCAAAACGGTACCTTTTCACGGCAGAGACTTCCACAACTAAACTGTATAAGGAAGTGCTGGTAGGCAGTAAAATTTACTTTAAGAAAAGCCTAGCTCTAATGAAATATAAAAAAGCGGCATTTAAGTACAACTAAACCATGAACCTAGCCACCGCCAAGCATTTAATTCAGTTGTTGAATGTGATTGTGATAATCATATTATTGACAGCATTCGGTTTAGGGCTTCTTTTCTTTGATTTTGAATTATTCGGAATTGATCACGTTGAACCAACTCACATCTTGGAAAGACTTTTTCGCCTGAGTCCTATTTGGCTATTCTTACCAATTCCATCGGCAGCAATAATTGGCCTGAAAGATGATAAATCCTATGGCTTCTATTTCAACATCACAACCATAGTTTCAATCATCATTATAGTCGGCAACATGTTTTTAAGCATGGGCCTATTTATTCTCATTCCACCAACTCTAATCTTTTTAGGGTTCTCGATAAAAGCCACTAGCGTAGTGGCATGTGCAACAGGTTATAGTTTAAAAAAGGTCATCTTGTTCTCGTCAATTTCTGTAACACATTCTGCTTGGTTCTTTTACTTACTTAACTGGTGAAACAGTGGTGGCACGACTTAGAGTAGTGCCACCACTCGGTCTGGTATAAAAGAATATTAAACCACCATAAAATTTCCCATAAACCACCGACTTTCGCACTTTAATAAGAATCTACTTGCAAAATCCCGTTCGGTTTGTATTACTGGCCGTTTTGGCGCTTATTTGGGGAAGCTCATTTATATTGATGAAACGGGGTTTAGAAACCGTTTCGCACACACAATTAGCAGGTTTACGATTGGTTTTGGCGGGATTG
>JAGQWA010000236.1 GCA_020437725.1 Bacteroidota bacterium
TTGTTTTGCTTTGGCGCTGGCTTCGGGCAGCAATTCTTGTTTGATCAGACCCTTGCGCACCAGAGAGCGCACTAAGCCGGTCAGTTGGGCATTATGAGAAATGCTGTTTTCTATATCGATTAGGTTAGTAGCCATAATTTATCAGACGTTTAAGGTTGCAAACCATGCTAATACTTAAGTATAGCAAGCCATACCTGATGTTTATGCAATTAGTATGACAAAGGAGTATTATAATTTTATTGGTCTGGCCTAATAGTAATTTAACTTATTGATAAAAATATTTATTTGTAGAGAAAAATTCATGGTGGCAGCTGAATTTTCAGCGACTGATAACCTGAGTTTTTGTGTCTATGAAAAACAGTTCATGCAGTTATGGACGGCGTTGGGATGTGAGGTACTCGAAAGCAACCCGGGGTTGGGTCAAAATAAGTTCTGTCATACGCGCTATGTACTGATTGCATTCTTGGGCAAACCTCGCTATGAGATCAAGACGGACGGCTTTTTCATCAGTCCGTATTTGCCGGGGTAATGCGCTGCGATAGGCTAGCCATCGAGAAACGACGAGGGGTTTATTTGCTGGTGAAACAATTTTTGCTCAGGGTGGTTGCATGAGGCTCATAACTAGCTGATTTATAGGCTTTTTTTCAAAAATCAACAAAATTACAAATGCGATATTTTTCAACGGTTTAAAAGTTTTCATGCAGTTGCCCTGCATTTTTGCTCGACACCTACCAACATTCAATATTGCCTTGCGACTGAGGGTCAGGTATGAGAACTCTCCGACTGGGATGTCAGCGCGTCATGAATTTCGCTCAGGTCTTCGCTACGATGTGCATTAAGATAGGTTCATGAGAGTGTGGCACGAGCTTTGTATGCTCTGTATTTAGTTGCATTTCAACTCTGATGCAGCTAAACATGGGTAATATCGAGATTGATGTAGAAAATGTTAGCTAAGCTGGTACGGTTTTTAGAATCGTAATTATGAGATTTTATTTTGTTAAAAATAATCTTGCACATAGTCAAATAGGCGTCAAAGAATAGTCATGCTAAGTGTGACATGAGTGACAAATTTAGCTATAAGTTGACACTGCAGGTTATAAATCGTCAAAATTATGACGATTTTTTGCACGTAAGCGTCGATAGTTTTTTATCGATATATGTTGGTTTAAAAAAGCTAATTGAGTGCTTATGAACGACCTTTCCGTGAGGGTTTACACACCCGAAAGTAAACTTAAAAATCCACGTGTGCTTTTCCAGAGCATGTGGCACGACTTGTTGGAATCTCGAGAACTTGCGTGGCGATTGCTAGTGCGAGATATTAGTGCGCAGTACCGTCAGTCAATACTAGGGATTGTATGGGCATTTATTCCACCAGCTTTCTTGGCAGCGGGTTTGCTGATGGCACGCAGTGCGAATGTTATCAATATAGGTGAAACCGACTTGCCTTATGCTGCCTACGTGATGTTGAGTATGGTGTTATGGCAGACATTTACTGAATCCTTAATGGCTCCAATCACTGCCTTGCAGCAGTCTAAAGCTATGCTGGCGAAAATAAATTTTCCACGTGAGGCTTTGATTTTAGCCAAAGTCGGTGAGGTGCTGTTCAATTTTACCATTAAGCTAATTTTGGTCATTGGTTTGTTTGTATGGTTTCAGCTGAATATCGGTTGGACAATATTGTTAGCACCATTTGCATTGTTGACGTTAATAGCATTCGGGTTTTTCCTTGGTGCATTATTGGCACCACTTGGAGCACTTTATAATGATATTTCCAAGGGCTTGACGGTTATCACAGGGTTTTGGCTGTTTTTGACGCCTGTAGTGTACCCGCCACCAACCGCAGGCATATTTGGTTTAATTGTCAACCTCAACCCAGTCACACATCTTCTTGTTACGACCCGTGAGTTAGCTACAGCTGTCCCAGTGTCACATTTGACAGGTTTTTTAGTCAGTATGCTGATAACGTGGACTGGTCTGCTGCTAGCATGGGTTACATTGCGGATTGCCATGCCATTTGTTATTGAACGAATGAGTGCCTAGATATAATGTCTGATGAAATCTTAATTGATGTTGAGAACGTATCGAAAAAATTCTGCCGCAACCTCAAGCGTTCGTTGTGGTATGGAGTAAAAGATATTGGTAGAGAATTAATTGGAAGGAGTTGCCAGAGTGGCGACTTACGTGAAGGCGAGTTCTGGGCTGTTAAAGATGTGTCGTTTCAGGTCAGGCGTGGGGAGTGTCTGGGGTTAATTGGCCGAAATGGTGCCGGTAAAACCACATTGCTTCGTATGCTGAACGGTTTGATAAAGCCAGATCAAGGTAAAATCACTATGCGAGGCCGGGTGGGGGCATTGATTGCGTTGGGTGCGGGGTTTAATCCGGTCTTGACCGGACGTGAGAATATCTATGCAGCTGGTGCTGTACTGGGATTGACGACTAGGGAAATTGATACGAAATATAATGATATCGTTGAGTTTGCAGAAATGGAGGAGTTTATGGAAACCCCGGTGCAAAACTACAGTTCAGGTATGCAGATGCGGCTGGGGTTTGCGGTGGCGACGGCCTTAGAGCCTGATATCTTAATTCTGGACGAGGTATTAGCAGTAGGGGATGCAAGCTTTCGTCAAAAAAGCCTACATAGGGTATCGGGGTTATTATCAAAGGCAGGAGTCGTATTTGTAAGTCATAATGCTTCCGATTTATTGAGAATATGTTCGCAAGGTATTTTTTTAGAAAATGGACATGTAAAGTCATTTGATAAAATTGAAAAATCATTGCATCACTATAATGAGGCAGCTCAATTTGAAACAAACAAGCAGGTAAGAATTTTTAGAGATGGTCTTTTTTTTAAGAGAAATAAAAAGTGTTCTTTAAATAAGAAAATTTATAGATTTGGAGAAAAATTGCATTTGGCTTTTACTTATAAAGCGGAACAAGATTTTTATGAATGCCTTTTGGTCTTAACATTTTCTAAAAAGGGTAGTTATGTACTACAATCATATGAATTTGTTTCTTTTAAAAAAGGCATAGGTAATTTGTTGTTAGAGATAGGGAGAGTCGATTTGTCCTCAGGTTCTTACGGTTTATCGCTTACCGTAATGGAAGACAGAGGTAAAAAAACAGTTGCAACTTGGCTTGGTTTTGATGAAATTAAAGTGTCTGGAAAAGATGGTTATGGAATTTCCAATCAAGCTCCCATGTCTATAGAAATAACTAATGAAAATTTTTAGTAAAAAAGCTCAAATTGCACTTAATTCTGATGGTGGAATTAAACTTAACCTTGGTGCGGGTGATACTTTTCACAACGACATGCTGAATGTTGATATTAGACCGCTGAAGTCAACAGATATAGTTGCTGATCTTAACGAAAAGTTAGATTTAATTCCTGCAAAATCAGTAACTGAAATTTATTCTAGGCACACCTTTGAACATATTGATAATTTAGAATTGTTGTTATCTGAAATAAAACGGATATGTATGCCGGGTGCAAAATTGACAATAATTGTGCCACATTTTTCTAACCCGTTTGGGTTTTCAGACCCTACCCATAAACGATTTTTTGGTATTTATTCATTCTGTTATTATTCAAAAAATTCATATTTTAAAAGAAGAAATAAATTTCCAAAATACAATGAAAGCATTGATTTTTTTATTGATAATATATCAATTCGTTTCTATAGAAACACTTGGGTGGATCGATTTGTTAATCCTTTCCTTGAGTGGGTATTTAATAAAACTCCATTAGTGCTCGAATTTTATGAGTACCGTATAAGCTATATTTGGCCTGCTTGGGAAATAAAGTTTAATCTGATTGTGGAATGAAGAGTATGCGCGATACATTTTTATGGTTCCTATGTGGGAGTACCGATACTGCGAGTTCTAGGTTGCAGGGATATATTATACATAAAGAGTTTTTGAAAAATGGTTATAGAAGTTATATTGTTTTTTCACCCAATTATTATGTTCGAGATTTTCCTTCCTTTCAAAAACTTCCTTTTAGAATAAAACTAAATAATACTATTTCAATTATTCAGAAACTTAAAGGAAAAAATACTGATAAATTAATTGCATGGTTGAGAATGTGCGGTAGTTATATAATATATGTAAATTGCGATTTGGAGTATGAAAATGAAAGTTGGAAAAAAGCTGATATGCTGTTTGTTACATCTAAGAAATTATTTGATTACCATAAATCATTAAATAAAGATTGCAGGATTTTTCAAATCCCTGAACCCTATGAATATTCTTATAATCCTTGTTTTAAAAAGAGAGATGCTTTATCTAATAGAGTTCGTGTTGTATGGTTTGGGAATGAAGTTAATTGGGATTTTTTACTGCCATGGAAGAATATAATTGAAAAAAATTTTTCCAATGATGTTGAATTAATAACATGCTCAAATCATTCTGATGCTACTGTTGGATGGTCGTTAAGTAATCAAAAAGAGATTCTTAAGAATTCCGATATATGCATACTTCCGACTGGTAACTCAATGGCTTTTTCTGTGAAATCTCCAAATCGACTTATACAAGCAATGGCTATGGGAGTACCTTGCATTACTGGTCCACTTGATTCATATATTAGTATGCAAAACAAAGGATTTCCATTGTTCGTGGCTAGGAATGATGATGAATTTCGTTTTTTTTTAAAAAAGCTATTTAATGATCATGTTAGAAGAAATGTTAGCGTTGATTCATATAATAGTGTTATATCGGAATATTCATCTAGAGCCGTTGCTTTAAGTTGGTTAAATATACTGAAGATTAGAGGCTCTAATTTAGATTGTTATTCAAATTTTGAAAGTATGAAAAATAAATTGAACAGGTTTATTGCTTGTTCAAAGATGGTAGGCCGTCAGCGCGATCGTCTCTACCGCAATTTAATTTGTATAAGGAGTTCATTTAGTAAATCGTAAATAAAGCTGAGTATTTTTATACTTTTATTAGTACGCTATTATCCAGTTTTGAGGACGCGAGGACTAGGGCCAAAGTTTGTGTATAGTTTGGGGATGAATGCAGAGTCGATCACGATCCAAAATTTAGTCAGCGATGAGCAGTGTTATCAGATGATACGCGAGCTGCGCTGGTCTAACGGGGTCCGTTGCCCCCACTGTCAATCAAAACAGGTAATAAAGCGCGGCAAAGCTGAGCGCCAGAGAGGCCGCCAGCGTTATGAATGCAAGGCTTGTCGTCAGCGTTTTGATGATGTAACGGGTACGGTATTGTCGGGCCATCATCAGCCGCTGAAGGTGTGGATGATCGCGTTGCATTTGATGGGTTTGAATCTAATCGGCAGATCGCTCGGGAGCTGGGGTTATCGGAATCGAGCCTACAGCAAATGACGGAGCAGTTACGCCAAGGTATTGAGGAAAAAAAACACCTATCCAGCTAAGTGGTGAGGTGGAAAGCGATGAGGTATATGTGGTAGCCGGTCATAAGGGTCAGCCGGA